>JAFSFF010000227.1 GCA_017435375.1 Thermoguttaceae bacterium | reverse complement strand
GGGGGGAAACGGGGGTAATCGTCGCTCGACGAATTGGCGACGCCTGTTAAAATGGGGGAAATAGGGGGCGGCGTTCGCCGGCGTCGACGCGACGTTTTCATTATATAAAAGCGAAATCGGCGCGTCAAGCGTTTTGTCGAGTTTCGACGTTTTTATTAAATTGGACGGACGATTTTAGCGGTTTTGCAGATAATAACGTCGACGACGGCAAAAAATCGGCGCGCTGACGCAATTTTGAGCGAAAAAACGACAAATTCGAAAAAAATAGGAAAAATTTCGCCGATTTTGCTTGCAATTTGCGCGTTATCCTTGTACAATAAGAGCGTTCCGTATTTTGTCGACGGTTTTCGCATTTTTACAACTATTGTGGAGCGCGTCGATTTCCGCTTGATATTTTTGCGCGTCGCGGCGATCGTCGGCGACGTTCGAGGAGCGTTTTATGAGTACTTTTTCGCGTCGTTCTTTTCTTAAAACGTCCGGTTTGGCGACCGTCGCGGCTACGATTCCCGCCGTTTCGGCTCCCCGCGTTCACGCCGGCGAAGACAACACGATTCGCATCGCTTGGATCGGATGCGGCGGCCGCGGCAACGGCGCCGTCCGTCAAGCGTTGAACGCCGACCCGAACACGAAACTTTGGGCCGTCGCCGACGCGTTCAAGGAACGCGCTTTCAACGCCGTCGCCAGCGTTAAAGAAACGCACGGCGAAGACCGCGTCGACGTTCCGGAAGAACGCACGTTCTTCGACCTCGACGGTTACAAAGCCGCGATCGACACCCTCCGCGACGGCGACGTCGTTCTTCTGACGACGCCGCAAGGCTTCCGCCCGATCACGTTCGAATACGCGGTCAATAAAAAGGAAAAAATCAATATCTTCGCCGAAAAACCGCTCGGCGTCGACATTCCGGGCCTCAAACGTATCCTCGCCGCGAACGAAGTCGCGAAACAAAAGGGGATTCAAGTCGGCGTCGGTTTGAACAACCGCCACTACTTCCGCACCGAAGAAACCGTTAAAGCGATTCACGACGGCATTCTCGGCGACGTCCTCAACACTTGGGTTTATCGCCTCCAAGGGCCGCACAACCTGAACTGGCAAGAATCGCGCTCCCCGCTTCAAAACGAAATCGCGAACATCTTCTGCTTCGACTGGACGAGCGGCGGTTTCATCGTCGACGCGTTGATTCACAACATCGACATCTGCTGCTGGTGTATGCAAGACTACCCGATCGCCGCGAACGGCGTCGGCGGTCGCCTCGTCGATCCGCACGACAAGGGGCTCCGTCGCTCGAAAGACCAACTTATCGACTGCGCCGCCGTCGAATACACCTTCAAAGACGGTCGCAAGATGATGCTCCAAACCCGCACCGTTCCGAACTGCTGGGGCTTCTTCCAAGCGAACGTTCAAGGGACGAACGGCTGCAGCCAACTCGGCGAAGGCGTCGGCGACCCGGGTATTTACGACGGGTGCGAAATGCTCGACTCGACGAAGCGCAAGACGATGTGGAAACCGAAATCGGCTCCGAACGATTCGTATCAAACGGAACACGATCTCCTCTTCGACGCGATTCGCAACAACAAACCTTGGAACGAAATTCAATACGCCGTCGACGCGACCGCGACGGCGATCCTCGGCCGCACCGCCGTCGAAACCGGCCAACGCGTTTCGATGGAAGAAGTTTGGAATTCGACGCGCGAACTCGTTCCGAACATCGACGCGCTCCGCATCGATAGCGAATCCCCGGCCGAACGCGACGAAAACGGCAACTACTGGATCGGCACGCCGGGCGTTACGAAAGTTTCCTGAGCCGACAAAAGAACGCGCAAACGGACGCCGCGCTTGTTGAAGCGTCGGTAAAAGTTTGCGCCGATTAAAAAACGTCGAAGTTCGAGCGGCGCCGTCCCGACGGGGCGACCGTCGTTCGAACTTCGGCGTTTTTTTGTTTGACGGGAGCGAACGCGCTTGCGGTTGGGGGATTGGAAGAGAACATAACGAAAGATAAGCGGGAATTGGGCTGGCGCGAGCGTTTTGAACGGGCGACGGTTTGCCGACGTTCGCCGCGCCGCCGGTTTTCGCGAAACTCTCGGGGCGATCGGCGATTATCCCGACTGGGAAACGGGCGACGTTTGAGCGCCGGCGTTTGCCCGAAAAAAAAGTCGTCGACAAACTGCGGAAACCGCCGAATCCGGCTTGGGTCGTTTCTCGGTTTCGCGTTGTTGGAGAACGATTTCTAGCTCTTCGCGCGTTTGAATACTGTCGAGCGTCGACCGAGTTTCCGGGAGCGCCGTTGTTTGCGCTCCCGCGTCGCGCAACGGTTTCGCCGTTTGCGCAAACGGCGCGGATATTTGGAGAGACGGCGCTTTAAATCGAACCGCTTCGACGCTCGAAACGTCGACGCGCGCTCGGCGGACGACGGATAAAAACGCCGCGCGGTTCAAAAACGGCGTTCGCGGCGCTTTGCGCGACGAGAAAAAGGGCGGCGTTTTACCAAAACTTCAAACGATCGAACGCTTTTTCGAGCGAATTTTTCTTTTTCTCCGGTTGGTCGGACGTTTCGGCGGGCGCGGGACGCTCGGTCGCGTTCGTCGAACGACGGCGCGTTTCGAGAAGCGGCGAATCGTCCGGAATCTGTTCCCGAAGCGCGCGCGGCCAATAGCCGTCGAGGAATTGAAGGAGGTCGAGAACTCGTTCCTGCGAAACGCGGTATTCGGCGACCCCGACGAGACGCGTCAGCGCTTTTTGCTCGGCGTCGGAAAACGCGAGTTTGAAGAGTTTAACGTCGTCGATCCAAACGGTTCCGGCGTCGAGCAAGTCGAAGCGGAGCGACGTTTCGGAAAGGCCGTCGAGCGGCAGGCGTTCGAACAAAATAACGTCGCGAACCCAAACGACGCCGTCGGCGGAACGCGATTCGTCGGCGGTTTGGCGCGCCCGTTCGAGAATCGTCGGGCCGACGAGAATCGAGCGCGAGTACGGCTTGCCGTCGAGTCGACCGGTCAAGCAAACGCGAAGGGGCAAGGCCGCCGCGTCGACCGGAACGCCGAAACAAATTTGCGCGCAAAGTCGCCCGGTCGTCGGCGCTTCAAAGGGGCGCCCGACGACGCCGCCGGAACCGCCGTTCGACGAAAGACGCAAACTCGCGCGACCTTGGCGAGCGACGCTCGAATCGAGCGAAACGGCGACGTCGGTCGGCCCGAACGCGCGCCAACCGGGGACGACGTCGGCGGCCCCGGGGGAAGCGGGAACGTTAAGCGCGTCGGCGCGGGACGCGTTCGACGTTTCGGAGGACGCGTCCGAACCGGGTTTGCGGAAAAGACGCGTCGACGCTTCAAGGCCGCCGAGAAGTCGCGCCGCGCCGCTTGACGATTGACGAGACGTCGGAGCGTCGGGCGCGCCAAGTTCCGCCGCCGCGTCGACGGTCGACAAAGCGAACGATTCCTCGAAGTCGCCGTTGCGCAACGGAGTTTCGACGCCGAGACGGGCCGCCGAAACGCGGTCGACGAAATCTTGAACCGCTTCAGCGATTCGACCGTTCGAACCGCAAATCTCGGCGGGACGGAGCGCTTCGACCTTTTCGATCGTCGCTTTCGGGTCGGCGACGCGGAGCGCGACGAGATCGAACGGCGCGAGAGTCGGCGACCAAACGAACGCGTCGCCGCCGACCGACGGTTCCGTTCGGCGCGTTCCGGCGAACAGTTCGAACGCGGCGTTCGGGTTTCGCGTCATCGTTAGCTCGACGCCGAGATGGAACGGCGCGGCGTTCAGGAGGTAAACCCAAGTTTCTTTTTCGTTGCGATAATAACGAACGACGAGCGGCTGCGTCGATTTCGCCGCGTCGGCTTCGTCGGCGCGCGGCTCCCAAGTTCGGAACGGAACGGCGGGGAGGCGGCGGAACGCGTCGACGCAATCGCGGAACGTCGCTTCTTGCCCGAACGGAAGGCGGTCGCCGCCGTCGAAAAAGAAGAGGGCGTCGGCGGACGCGAGTTGGCGGGCGAAGCGTCGACGGTTCTCGTAATCGGCCGGAAGCGCGCGGTTTTCGACTTCGACGACGGTCGGGCGATACGGGCTGGCCGCGTCGAAATCCGGAAGCGCGATCTTTTCGCCGCGATGCGCGAAAAACGCTCCGGGCGCCGCTTGGCCGGCGGCGAAAAGCGCGATCGATTCCGGCGTCGTCAGCTCGGCGAGTTCGGCGGTCGCGGCGAGAGACGAGGTCGTCGCGACGATTTCCGGGCGGAGCAAAACGATCGACGGGTCGCCCGCGAAACGAGCCGGGTCGAGCCCGACGCGCAAAAGGGCTTCTCGAACGCGCGGCAGTTGCGTCAGCGACGGGTAAAGGAGGGCTCGGGCGACCGGGCCGTCGAGCGCTTCGGTCGCGACCAAATAGAGACGGACGTCCGGTCGGCGAGCCGCGACGGTCTTTTGGACGTCGCGATAAAACGCCGCGGCGGCGTCGGCGCGCCATTGGAGCCAATCGTCGAGGCAAACGTCGCGAATAAATTCGGCGCGGACGCGGCGTCCGGCGCGATCTTTCGCGAAAAGAAGCTCTTGAACGCGGCGTCCTCCGCGCGCTTCGAGTTTCGCTTGCAAGTTCGATTCGCGAACGAACCGAGCGATCGTCGCGTCGTCCATTCCGAAATAAACGTCGTCCGGGAGCGCGAGCCAACCTCCGGCGCCGACGTCGAGCGCGATTCCGGCGAACGCTTCGCTCGAAGCGCAACGGGCGGCGAGTTCGTCGACGACGGCGAGAACGGCGCGTTGCGTTTCCGGATGCAAAACGTTGTAATAAGGGCCGGTTCCGTCGTCCGCTTGGCGCGATTCGATCAAGAGGCGACCGTCCGGGCCGATCCATTCGACGCCTTCGGACGCGGCGCGTTCTTCGGCGGACGCTTGCGGCGAGTGAATTTGGCGCAAGCGCGCTTCGAGCGCCGGGAGCGGAGCGTTTAATTTGACGAACGGAATCAACGAGACGCCGCGCGATTCAAATTTTTGAAGCGTTAACGATAAAACGTCTTTTCGCGTCGCG
>JAFSFF010000226.1 GCA_017435375.1 Thermoguttaceae bacterium | reverse complement strand
GTGCGCGTGTTCGCAGTTTTCGTCGTGAACATGGCCTTCTTCGCCGTGCGCGTGTTCGCAGTTTTCGTCGTGAACATGGCCTTCTTCGCCGTGCGCGTGGTCGCAGTCGGGGCCGTGGACGTGTCCGGGTTCGCCGTGGTCGTGCGCGCAACCGGGGCCGTGAACGTGGCCGGGTTCGCCGTGCGCCGGGCCGGCCGGGACTTTGCCGCCGAGAACGAAGAAGGCGGCGACGCCTCCGACGAGAAGGAGCGCGAGCGCGCCGACGGCGACGAAGGGAGACGGGGCTTTCGGTTGATCGTCGTTATGTTTCAATTCGGTCATTTCGGTACCTGGGTCTTTCTTTAATCTTAGTTTATTGTCGCGTTTATCGTCGGTTTCAAAGCGCGGTCGACGGTCAATTAAGGATTTTGCGCAAACGGAGATAAAGCGGCGTCGAACACGCTTCGATTAAACGATTTGACAACGCGACGGAGGAAAGCGAACAAACGGCGCCCGACGAAATGTCGGCGAACGTTCGGGCGAAAGACGCGCCGAAATCGCCGGAAATTTCTTTTTCGGTCGGAAGGCGGAGCGACGGCCAAGCGACGGCGCAACGCGACCTTTGAACGCGGGCGTTCCGGACAAACGACGGCGCTTCGGCGGAAGTCGACTCGAAACGCGGCGACGCGAGCAAAGGGAAGGGGCGGCAAAAAGCGCGAACGCAAGAGAGCGGACGACGTTGGCGGCGAGGAAAAACGTCGTCGATCGTCGAGCCGTCGCGGTCGACGAGACGACATAAACCGAAGACGCAACGCTCGGTCGGCTTATGCGCTCGGCAACAGTGGAGCGAATGGAGCCAAAACGCGAAAAACGCCGCCCAAACGAGCGCGTTCGCCGCTTTACTTTTGGTTAAATCGCTCATATCCGTTCTCAGTCTTGTAAACGTGAAAATTTGCCGAATCCTTGCAATCGGCGCCGTCGGTAATTTTAACAGTTTTTTTGGCGTTTGGGAAGAGCCGTCGACGAATTTTCCTTGATTTTTTGCCGAAAAACGCCGATTTTACAACGTCGCGGACGGCGCGGCGGTTGTTGGACTGGAACGATTGAACGGAGTTTGACGACGGGAACGGCGGCCTTCCGGCGCGTCGCAAGGGAATTTGACGCGGGAAAATAAGAGCGATATGGGAAGAATGGAGAAGATGGGCGAGTCGGCGGAGACGGGCGCGGCGAAGCGACCGTTTCGAGCGAAGATTCGTTTCGCGACGCGCTCGGACGCGGCCGCGTTGCAAGCGATTTACGCTTATTACGTCGAAAATACGACCGTTTCTTTCGAGTACGAGGCGCCGAGCGTCGCGGAGACCGAGCGGCGAATCGCGGAGGTCGAGGGCGTCTATCCGTTTTTGGTTTGCGTCGTCGAGGGCGAAATTGGGGGAGACGGGAAAAATAAGAAAGACGCGGGAGTTTTTTCAACCGTTTTAAATAGCGCCGACTTAAACGACGGCGTCGCCGAGGTCGCGAAACCGTCGGCGTCGCGGGGGAACGTCGAAACCGAAAGGGGCGGCGAACGAATCGTCGGATACGCGCTCGCGCATCGAGCGTTCGAGCGGGCCGCGTATTCTTGGACGGCGGAAACGAGCGTTTACGTCGACCGAAACTGGCGTCGGCGCGGAATCGGCGAGGCGTTGTATTCGGCGTTGATCGAAATATTGGAAGCGCAGGGCGTTCGAACGCTTTACGCCGTCGTCGTCGCGGAAAACAAAGCGAGCGTCGAATTTCACAAACGCGCCGGTTATCGGGAATTCGCGACGTTTAAGAATTCCGGTTGGAAATTCGATCGTTGGCTCGACGTCGTTTGGCTCGAACGAACGCTCGGCGTCTGGAGCGTCGCGGACGGAGCGGGAAAACCGCCGACTTCGATACGACCGTCGGTCGAGATCGCGGAGGCGCGATTAACGGCGATTTGCGACGCCGCGGCGCGACAAATCGCGGAAAAAACGGAGGGATAGCGGCGCGTTTTGAGGGCGTCCGCTACTTGACAAAAAAATATCGAGTGGTATTATGAGGGTTGCGCGCGTCTCGACCGCAAGTTATCGTTAAATATTGGAACGTTTGCGCCGTTTGTCGCGATTTTTCCGATTTTGCGCGTCGTCGGGGTTTCCGTTGCGTTCGAGCTTTGGGGGAATTCTCGCCGACGCGCTTCGAGTCGATTTAGGGCGTTGAAAAACTCGCGTTGAAGTTCTAAAAATGATACGATTCGGCAATTTGTTGATATTGGGCGCCGGGCAGTTCGGGCGGATGACGCGAGAAATTGCCGAGAGCGTTGAAATTTACGATAAAATCGATTTTTTGGACGACAATAGCGATTTCGCCGTCGGAAAATTAAGCGATTACGAACGTTTCGTCGGCGAGTACGACGCGGTGGTCGTCGCGGTCGGAGCGCCGACGTTTCGCGCCGAATGGCTGGAACGCCTGGAAAAAGCGGGGTTCGCGCTTCCGCCGATCGTTAGTCCCGCCGCTTACGTCGCTCCGTCGGCGCGGTTGGGAGCGGGCGTTATCGTCGAGCCGATGGCGACCCTTCAGGCTCGCGCTTCGCTCGGACGCGGAACGATCGTTTCGTCCGGAACGGTCGTGCGGCACGACGCGACCGTCGGCGATTTTTGCCATTGCGACTGTAATTCCGTCGTCGCGTCCGGAGCGTCGGTTCCGAACGCGACGAAAGTGGGAATAGGGGAGATTTTCCGCGTTTGACGAACGGCGCGAGAGGCGCGCCAAGCGGCGGAAGACGAAATAATTAAGGTGTTTGCGTTTATGTATAAGCGTTTTGTTAAACGAGCGATCGACGCGGCGCTTGCGTTTGTCGGGGTCGTCGTTTTGCTCGTTCCGATGGCGATTATCGCGTTGGCGATTAAATTGGACTCGAAGGGCCCGGTTCTTTTTAAACAAAAACGCGTCGGGTTGCATAAAAAACACTTTATGATTTTGAAGTTCCGCACGATGCGAATCGACACGCCGCGCGACGCGCCGACGCACGAGCTGAGCGACCCGAAAAAATGGATCACCCGAGTCGGCGGGGTTTTGCGCAAAACGTCGTTGGACGAACTGCCGCAAATTTTCAATATTTTAGCCGGACAAATGAGCGTCATCGGCCCGCGTCCGGCGCTTTGGAATCAATTCGACTTGATCGCCGAGCGCGACAAATACGGCGCGAACGACGTCGTTCCGGGGCTCACCGGTTGGGCGCAAATCAACGGGCGCGACGAACTGGAAATCGACGTGAAAGCGAAACTGGACGGCGAATACGTCGAGCGGATGAGCTTCTGGTTCGACTGCAAATGCTTCTTCGGCACGATCGCGAGCGTGTTGCGTTCGGACGGCGTCGTCGAGGGCGGCGTCGGCGAGTTGAAGAAAAATAGCGCGGAAAACGCGGAAACTAACGAACAAGCGGCGGCGAAATAACGTCGTCCGCGGCAACGGCGTCGACGCTTAACGGAAAGGGCGTTCCAGTGAAAAAAATCCTCGTTACCGGCGCGGGCAGCTACGTCGGAACCTCTTTCGCGAACTATATGAAGCGTTGGAGCGACGAATACGTCGTCGACGAAATCGATATGGTCGACGGTTCGTGGCGCGAGCGCGACTTTTCGCAATACGACGCCGTTTTTCACGTCGCCGGAATCGCGCATTCGGACAACGGGAAAATTAGCGCGGAAAAGGCGAAGTTGTATTACGCGGTCAATACCGATTTAACGATCGAAACCGCGAAAAAAGCGAAAGCGGACGGCGTCAAACAGTTCGTCTTTATGAGCAGCGCGATCGTGTACGGCGAGAGCGCGCCGATCGGGAAGAGCAAGCGGATTACCCGCGACACGCCCGTTTCGCCCGCGAACGCTTACGGCGACAGCAAAGTTCAAGCGGAAAAGGGAATTTTCCCGCTCGACGACGCGAGCTTTAAAGTCGTCGCGTTGCGTCCGCCGATGATTTACGGCAAGGGGAGCAAGGGCAACTATCCGATTCTCGCGAAATTGGCGGGGAAATTTCCGCTTTTCCCTTACGTAAAGAACGAGCGTTCGATGCTTTACGTCGGAAATCTTTGCGAGTTTGTTCGCCTTATGATCGCGAACGAGGAGCGCGGCGTTTTCTGGCCGCAAAACGCGGAGTACAGCGTTACGTCGGAGCTGGTGAAGGCGATCGCCGCCGCTCGGGGCAAGCGCGTTCGACTGGTTCCCGGTTTCGGTTGGGCGTTGAAGGCGCTGAGTTTCGCGACCGGGCTCGTGAACAAAGCGTTCGGCAACCTTAGTTACGACCAAAGTTTGAGCGAGTATAAAACCGAGTATCGCCTGTTTACGTTGCAAGAATCGATCGAGGAGACCGAAAAATGATCGACGCGACCGCCATTATTATGACCAAAAACGAAGAGAAGAACATCGTCGACTGTCTTGAGTCGATGAAGGGCTTCGCGAAGCGTTGCGTCATCATCGACTGCGGAAGCTCCGACCGCACGGTCGAGTTGGCGAAGGCGAACGGCGCCGACGTTTATTTTCACGAGTTCGAGTATTACGCCAAGCAGTTCAACTGGGGAATCGAAAACTGCGACGTCGACACGGAGTGGATTATTCGTTTGGACGCCGACGAGCGTTTTCCGGCGGAGTTGCGCGCCGAGCTGGAAGCGATGATTCGCGAGAATAAAGACAAGCCGATGAACGGAATCGCGATCGAAGCGGACTTCTTCTTCCTCGGGCGCTGTATGAAACACGGGCTCCGCAACAAGCGCAAAACGATGATGTTCAAGCGTTCGTGCGGGAAGATCGAGGATCGCCGTCGCGACGCGCACAGCGTGATTTCGGAGGGATACGTCGCGAGCGCGAAGCGTCGTTTCTTGCACTACGACTTTAAGAACCTCGACAATTACATCAAGCGTT
>JAFSFF010000225.1 GCA_017435375.1 Thermoguttaceae bacterium | reverse complement strand
GTTTTCGTTTCGTCGGCGATTAGGGGCGCGACGTTCCCAAGCAAAAAAACGCCGACGAGCAACGCCGCCGCTTTCGCTAAATGAAAAGAAGACATATCTCGAAACCTTTTTCAAAAAATCAAAAGAACTTAAAAAACCGCGTCCGAACGTCTGTTTAAAAGCCCCGAACACGGAGGCGTTGATTTCCGTTACTTCGTCAATTTTTTCAAAGCGAGCGCTTTATCGAGAAACGCGTCGATCTCGGCGAGGAGTTCCGGCTTAATATCGTCCCCCATCCCGGAAATGCCGTGCGTAAAACCGGCGTTTTCGGAAAACTCGACCAGCGGCGCCCCCAACGCCCTAAGGGAGGCGGCCATCAACTCGTTCTCCTCGACGCGGCACTTCCACTCGATTTTGCGGTCGCCGAGAATCAGCATCGTCGGCGGGAAATCTTTCGAAAGTCCGCCGAGAGGCGCGTTTGCGTCGATAACCGGGTTGTATTGGTCGCCCGGATATTTGAGGAGTTCCTTGACGTGAAAGTGCGTCGTCATCTGTCCGCTGACCGGCAGCAGTCCCGCCAACTCGCTCCGGTCGGCGCCGCAAGCGTTCAGCCATTTCGGGTAAGCGCCGATCATCGCCGTCAGGTACCCGCCGGCGCTCCCCCCCGAAACGAAGACCGCGTTCGGGTCGCCGCCGTATTCGCCGATGTTGCGGAGCGTCCAAGCGGTCGCCGCCGCCGCGTCTTCGATAAAGACCGGAAACGGAACTTTCGGCGACAACCGATAACCGACCGCGACGATCGCCAAACGCCCCTCTTGGAACGACTTCAAACGCTTAAACGCCGAAGGAACGTACTTCCCGCCGCCCGTCAAACCGCCGCCGTGAAACCAAACGATCGTCGCGAAACCGGGCTTTTTCGGGTACAAAATATCAACGCGGCACTGCGATTTTTGATAATCGTCGGCGTCTTTCAAAATTTCAGACGAGTAATACGCGACGCCCTTCGCTTCCGCAAATTCAACCTTTTCTTGATTCCCGGCGCCGTTTTCCGCTTCTTGCGCGAAAACGCAACGATTCAAAGAGCCGTCGCAACCGTTAAAGTTCCCCCAACCTCCGAAAAACGCCGCGCTCGCCAACGCCGCGCTAAAAATCGCCGCTTTCATCGATTTCGTCGAAAATTTCATCGCCAACCTCTCTTTTGAAATAATAAGACTTAAAAATAATAACGTTTCGTTAACAAAATTATTCAAACGCCATTTCGCCGCCCGTTCGTCCCTCTTTCTTAGCACGTTCGGGGCGTCAAACGTTAAATTTTATCGATTAAACCGGTTATGCCGCCAAAACGCGTCCGGTTCCGCTAAAATTCGCCGCGCCGCGACAAAACGCCTTTTTTTCCAACGACGCTTATTATATAATGGACGCGACGTTTTTTCAACCAAATTTTCCTCCTTTCCCGCAATTTTGGAGTCGTTACGATGAAACGCAAAATTTCGCTCCGCCGCCTGCTCGTCGGATGCGCCGCGTCGACCGCGCTCGGCTCGACCGCGCTTTTCGCCGCCGAGCCGTCCTCCGCCGACGCGTTGAAACCGGGCGCCCCTTGGAACGCCGCGCAAAGCGACCGCTGGGTCGCCGTCGACGGGCTCGGGCGCTCCCTGCCGACCTTCGACGAAGTCGGGCCGACGCGTCCCGACAAATTCGTCGCCGCTTTTTACTTCCTTTGGAACGGGCGACACGGCGACGCCGGGCCTTACGATATTTCGAAGATTTTGGCCGAACACCCGGAAGCGAAGGACGACCCGAACTCGCCGCATTGGGGAAAAATGTACGTCCCGCACCATTGGGGCGAGTCGATTTTCGGCTATTACGTCGGCGAAGACGAAGGCGTCCTCCGCAAACACGCGCAAATGCTTGGCGACGCCGGGGTCGACGTTATCTGTTTCGACGTTACCAACCAATTAACGTATCCGGAATCTTACCGCGCGCTTTTCAAAGTCTTTTCGGAGATGCAAAAGGCCGGCAACAAGGTTCCGAAGGTCGCGTTCCTCTGCCCGTTTTGGGCTCCGGACAAGGTCGTTCGCGAACTTTGGCGCGAGGTTTACTCGCAAAACTTCTATCCCGACGTTTGGTTCCGCTGGAAGGGCAAGCCGCTCATTCTCGCCGACCCCGATTTCCTCGGCGGTTCGTCGCTGAACCCGAACGGCTGCCAACCGGTTCAACTCGCGCCGGAAGGCAAGTTGACGCAACGCTTTGCGATCGACCGTCCGTTCGTCGTCGTTCAATTTTGCTCGCCGACTTGGGAAGACGCGAACTCGACCGTCGACTTCGTTCTGCGCGATAAAGACGGCGCCGTCGTCGAAAAACGCGACGCGATTTCGCTAAAAGACAACGCGGTGAACGCCGTCCGCTTCGACGAAGCGCTTCCGGCGGGCGAATACGAGATCGAGCTGTCGAATCCGCAAGGCGGCCGCGTCGGCTGGTGGTCGACTCCGCTCGCGGGCGATTTCGACGCCGCGAAGTATCCGGAATTGGCGAGCGCCGTCCGCTCGAGCGCCGGCGTCCGTTGGCTCGAAGCGCGTCGCGACGGCAAACCGGAAAACGCCGTTCGACTCGTCGCCGTCGGCGTTCAAGAGAACGAACGGGAGCAAATTCTCGACTTCTTCACTTTCCGCGCGCCGCAACCCAGCTACTTCGTCGGCCAAACGAAACCGAACCAATGGAGCTGGCTCGAAGCGCACCCGCAACACGAATTCCGCAACGATCAAGGCGAAGTCGAACAAATGAGCGTCGGCGTCGCGCAAAACGCCGTCGACGGCAAGCTCGGCGTCCTCAGCAACCCGACCGCATACGGACGCAGTTTTCACAACGGCAAAGAACCGGCGCCGGAGGACTGCGATTTTACCGGTCGCAACTTCCAAGAGCAATGGGAGCGCGCCCTAAAGGTCGACCCGGAAATGATTTTCATCACCGGCTGGAACGAATGGATCGCCGGACGCTTCGACATAAACGCCCCGTTCCACGGCGCGACTCCGGTTTCGTTCGTCGACCAATACAACCAAGAGTTCAGCCGCGATATTGAACCGATGAAAGGCGGGCACAGCGACGCGTTCTATTATCAAATGATTTCGAATATTCGGCGCTTTAAAGGCGTTTCGCGACAGGAACCGACCGTCGCCGCGACCGTCAAAATCGACGGAAAGTTCGACGACTGGGCGAACGTCGGGCCGCGTTACTTCGACACGATCGACGACGAAGTTCGCCGCGACTGCCGCGGTTGGGGCGCCGGGACGCGTTACGTCAACAAATCCGGTCGCAACGACTTTATCGAAGGGCGCGTCGCGTTCGACGACGCGAACCTCTATTTTTACGTCGAAACTCGCGAGCCGTTCGTCGGCGGGCCGGACGCGGAAAATTGGACGCGGCTTCTGCTCGACGTCGACGAAAACTCGGCGACCGGCGCCAACGGGAACGATTTCGTCGTCGTTTCCGCTCCGGACGGCAAGTCGCTCGTTTTAGCGAAAACGAACGGCGACGGAATCGACGCGTCGGCGAAAACGACGCCGGTCGAATACCGCGTTCAAGGCGCGCAACTCGAGTTGGCGATTCCTCGCGCCGCGCTCGGTTTCGGCGAAAAAGTCGCGCCGTTCCGCTTCAAATGGGCCGACGCGCTCGACGTATTCGGCGATTGGAGCGGCTTCACGACCGACGGCGACGCCGCGCCGAACGACCGTTACTATTACCGCTGCGTCCCGAAAAATTGACGCCGCCCGCTAAGATCGCGCCGTTTCTTCGTTAAAAGCGGCGCGACCGTTAAATCTTGCTCCGTCGACGCGCGCTTTTAGTCGGCGGAGACTTGTTAACATTCTCCTCGCTCCGATTTGCCTTATCCGCGCGTCCTTTCGGTCGCCCGTCGAATCTTTCTCCGAAGTCGCGTTTAGGGCGTTTCGCCATCGGTCGCGCCGTCGCCAAAATCTTCTCATTTTGCCTCCGCCTCCCAGCCTACGTCGCCAAGTCGCCTTTTTCAGGCCGCTTTTCAACGTCGGAACGTTTCCCGTTCTCTCGCCAAGAAACGCGAAAACGCCGAAGCCGCGCGAAACGACTTCGACGTTTTACGTTCGCCGCTCAAACCCTAACGCTTAAACGGCGAATTTTAACGGTCGATTTCAAACCGAAATCAAACGTGCCACTTCCATTGACCCGGAACCGGAACGCTGTTTTCGTAAATGACTTCGCCTTCTTTCGGGAGAACCGGCATGGTCGTGTCGGGCATGACCGGCGGAT
>JAFSFF010000224.1 GCA_017435375.1 Thermoguttaceae bacterium | reverse complement strand
GCCGGAAAAGGGCAAAATCGCCGGAATCGACTTCGGAACCGTTCGCATCGGAATCGCGACTTGCGATCCCGAACGGCTTATCGCGTTTCCTTACGCGATCTATCGCCGCCGCAACGAAAAGAAGGATATCGAGTATTTTCAACAGTTTGCGAAAGAAGAGCGGATCGTTCACTTCGTCCTCGGCCTCCCGCTCCACTGCAACGGCGATCTGAGCGACAAAGCCCGCGAAGCGATCGCGTTCGGAGCGCAACTCGCGGAAGTTACCGGACTTACGATCGACTTTCTCGACGAGCGATTCACCAGCGCGGAAGCCGAAAATTATCTCCGAATGGCGAACCTCAACGCGAAAAAGCGTAAAGAACGACTCGATATGGTCGCGGCGCAAATCATTTTATCGACGTACTTAGAGCGCGGCTGCGTCGGCACGACCGAGTTTTTAGCGCTCGACGACGAAGAAAAGACGCAAGACTAAAAAGAAGCGCAAACGTTTTAACGTCAAGGAGTTGCGCCGTCGTTTTCCTTTTCAACGTTCGCCGCGTCGCCCAAACGCTCCGCCGACTTTTTCGCGTCGTCGGCGAGCGTTTTCGCGGTCTCGTTTTTCACGTCGTCGGCGGTCGACCACGTCCCGTCGCGGCGCGGCAAATCTTCGACGCGGGTCAAGCCGAACGCCGTCAAAAAACGTTTCGTCGTCCCGTAAAGGAACGGGCGTCCCAATTCCTCAGAGCGTCCGACGATCTTAATTAGGTCTTGTTCAAGGAGTTGGCGCAGAACGTCGCCGCAATGGACGCCTCGAATCGATTCGATTTTCGCGCGCAAAATCGGCTGTTCGTACGCGACGATCGCAAGCGTTTCCATCGCCGAACCGGTCAAACGCGTCTCGATCGGCGCCTCTTGCAAGCGAAAAAGCCAAGGCGCAAACTCCGGCAAAGTCCGAAGTTGAAACCCGCCGGCCACCTCGACCGCGCAAAAAGCGCTTCCGACGCGCCGGTACCGCTCGTTCAGCCGACGCACCAACGCCCGAGCCCGCGCGCCGTCTTCGACGTCGGCCAAAAGCGCCAATTTGCGACTCGGAATCGGTTCCTTCGCTAAAAAAAGAACCGCCTCGACGCGCGCCATATCGTCGGCGTTTTCAACCATTTACGCCGCTCCGTCAAAATTTCGCGGCGTCGAATTTCGCCAACGCGGCCCGTTGCGCCGCCGTCGGGTCGACGTCGACCGCTTCGCAAAACGTCGCGACGCCGTCTTCCGTCGTCGCGAATCCGGACGCGCGCCAAAAACGTCCGCCCCAACGCTCGATTCGCGGATTCCCGACGCCGCGCTCCGCCATTTCGTCTTGCAATCGCGCCGTCAACGCCGTTTCGTTCTCGTCGACAGGAGCCGCAAACCGCGCTTTTTCTTCATTTATCGTTCTATCGTTCGGCTCGAAATCGTCGGAAGCGTTCGCCGCGCCGCCCTCGTCGAAATTCCAAGCCGATTCCGGAGCGTCCGAAAGCGACGCCGCGTCGTTTTCCGCGACGCCTTGCGTTTCGCCAACTTCGCCGATCTCGTCCTCCGCGGCTCCATAATTCGCAAAACTCGAATTAACGTCGGGCGCCTTCGGAAACGGCGCCGCGTCGTCCGCGCTCGTTTCCACTTGGGGCTCCGCGTTTTCCGCCGCTTCGTTTTCCGCGGCGACGTAATCGGCAAAACTCCGCCCCGATTCCGGAATCGTCGAAAGCGACGCCGCGTCAAAATTCTCCGCAACCTCCCGCGCTTCAACGCTTTCCAAGGCGTTCGCTTCCTCGACGACGTAATCGGCGAATCCGCCGCCCGCGTTCGCAACGACCGGCGCTTCCGGAGCCGCTTCCGAAATCGCTTCGTCGATTCCTAAAAGTTCGCGCGCGCCGTCTTCGCCGTATTCTTCGGTTAGAAAGTCGCGAAAACTCGGAGCTTGCGCCAATATTTCGTCCGTTTTTTCGTTCGGCGACGCGCTCTCTTCCGAAAAAACGCCAAACGACGGCGCTTTCGCAATCAGCGCGCGGCAACACTCGAGCCAATCGCTCGACGCCGCTCGAAAATGAGGCGAATAATACGCTCCGAACGAGGCGGAGCAAATCGTCAACGTCGCGACCCCGGTTCTCAATCCTTTGCCGACGCTCGTCTTAGAACGTTCGGATTTTTCTTCGGCGGCTTTTTCCGAATCGGATTTTCGCTTATTTTTGGCCATCGGCGCGCTTCCTTATTTTATTCTTCAACCGTTTGCGACTCGGAGTCAACGTTGTTCGGCGCGTCTTCTTCGTCGCCGTCGGGATCGCGGTACCCTAATTCGGCGGCCTTTTTACGGTCGACCGACGCGTGTTCATAATCGCCGATATGGTCGTAAATTTCGCCGCGACGGTGATACGCTTCGGCGTGTTCCGGCGACAATTCGACGCACTTCGTAAACGCCTCGATTCCGGCGTTCCAATCGCCTTGATATTGCGCCGCGACGCCGCGGATAAAGTAAGCGTCCGCGTACTTTGCGTCAAGTTCCAACACTTTCTCGCAGTCCGCGATCGCTTTCGCGAAATTTTCGTTCGCTTTTTCGGCTTCCGCGGTTCCGGTCTTCGCGTCGCCGTTCGTCGCGGCGGCTTCCGCCAAGCGATACCGCTCTTCGGCGATCGCCAACGAAGCGGCGGCGCGCCCGAAATAAGCGTCGACGGCGTTCGAGTCGGCGGCGATCGCGTCGCTAAAAGCGTCGTAAGCGCGCGTCCATTCTCCGGCGTCCAACGCGGCGACCCCGGCGTCGATCGGCCCGCCCGCCGACGCTTGCGAAGCGTCGCCGTTATTCGGATTTTCGCCGTTCTTTCCTTTGTCGCAACCGCCGCAACACGCGACTGTCAACGCCGCCGTCGTTCCGACCGCCCAAAAAAATCGCTTCATCTTTCTCGACCGTCCTATTCTAACGCATTATTTTCTTTTATATCGCCGCAAACCGCGCCGCCTCTCTATTTTAACGTCGTAGAAAAGCGCAAAACGGCGAAACCTCGCGCATTTTAACGATTATTTAACGACAAGTAAACGGCAAACCGCGCCGATTTACGCGAATCGGAAAGAAAAAACAAGAAAATTTGACAATAAAAAAGAAAATACGCGCCCAAAACGCAAAAACGCTCGAGCCGCCGTTTCCCCCGCCGCTCGAGCGTTCTCTATCTTACCTTACTTTACGCTTTAAACTCAAACGTTACGCTTTGCCCATCTTCTTCAGATTTTCAAACGCTTCGGCGCAGGCTTCCAACGCGTCGCTGCCGTCGCGGAAGTCTTCCTGTTCGACGATATACCATTCGACGCCCGCTTTCGTTTCGCAAAGCTCGAACATTTTCGCCCAGTCGACCGAGTCTTCCGGCGACGCGACGACGGCGCCCTTCGTTCCCGGCTTCCCGTGCGCCTTGACGTGCAGAAGTTGACCGCGACCGGGCTGTTTCTCGATTTCCGCGTAAGGATCGCCGCCGCCCGAGAGGCAGTTGCCGACGTCCATTTGCGCGATCACGTCTTTGCGGGTGCGGTTGAAGAAAACTTCCCAAGCGGTCTTGCCGTTAATATCGGCGAAGTCGTTAAAGTGCGCGTGAAAGCCGATTTGCATCCCGACTTTCGCCGCCTTCGCCGCAATTTCGTTGAAGAGATAGGCGGTCATTTGGTTCCCGGCGTCCGTTTTGCAAGACTCCGACAGCCCGCCCGCGACGATCAGGCGAGAGTTGCCCAACGTCTTTTCAAATTCGACCGTCGCTTCAAACGCGCCGTCGAGGAGTTGCGGAACGCCGAGGTGCGTGCTGATCGCTTTAAGTCCGGCGTCGTCGAGCGCTTTGCGAACTTCCTTCGCGCTTTTGCCGTAATAACCGGCAAACTCGACGCCTTCGTACCCCATTTCGGCGATTTTTTTCATCGTCCCGGGCAAGTCCTTCGCCGCGTATTCTCGGAGCGAATAAACTTGCAACGCCAACGGAATCTTTTTGACCGGTTTAACCGGCGCGGCGTCGGCCCCCCAAGCGGTCAAAGTCGTCGCGGAAGTAAAAGCGCTCGACGCGACGCAAGCGGTCGCGCCAAGTCCGGCTTGAAGAAAACGTCGTCGATTCATTAGTCGCTCCTTACGTCGCGACGGATTCCGCCGACTATCGTTCGAAAACGCTTCCGAACGCTCGCCGGAACTTCGCCGCGTTCAAAATAAACGGAAAATTTTTCTTAAAACGCTAAATATAACGTCGGACGGCGACGCGCTCGACTTTTTTCGCCGTTTGCGCAACGCCGTCTTTTCCTGCAATTCAGCTAATTCGCCTATTTCTCCTCGTCGCCGCCGCTTTCGTAATCTTCGTAATCCCCGTAATCGGCGTAATAATCGTCCTCGGGCTCGTCGACGACTTCCGGCTCGACGGCGGGCGTCGCCGCCAACGCGTCGACGGCGGCGTCGAGCGCGGCGTCAAAGTCGTCGACCGGGAAATCGCTTTCGTCGGCGGGCGCTTGCGTTTGTTCGGCGGCGGCTTCCGTTTTAACCTCTTTCGCTTCCGTCGTCTCTTTCGCTTCGGCGGACGCGGCGGCGGGCGTTTCGGCGTTTTCCGGTTTCGCTTCGTCCGTTTTTCCTTCGAAAAGTTGCGGCGACGACAGTTTCAACAAGAGCAAGAGCAGGCGCTTCATCGCGATCGGCATCCCGACGGCGAGGCGCGTTTTGCTCCGTTTCGCGGCGGCGGCCCACTTGACCTGCGTTTCGTCGAGGAGCAAAACGGCCGGAATATCTCGAGTCGTCGGCGAATCGAGCAAACGGTTAAACCCTTCGACGGCGCGCTTTCCGATCGTTTGCGCGTTGAACAAAACGGCGCCGACGCCGCTGTCGGGGTCGTCGAGCCTTTCGATCGCCCGGTCGACGTTCGAGATGACGAGCGCGCGGAAACCGGCGTTTTTAAACGATTGTCGGAAGGTGTTTTGCAACTCGGCGTTCGCTTCGACGATCAAGACGGTCGGCAAGTTGACGCGCTCTTTTTTCGCCGCCGCGGCCAAGCTCGTTTGGACGTTGATTTCCTCGTCGATCTCGCCGCTTTCGAGTTTTTTGACGGCGATCTCCAAGTCGGCCAACATCGCGCCCGGCGACTGGTACCGCTCTTCCGGGTCGAGCTTCATCGCCTTTTCGACGATAAACGCCAAGACGCGCGGAACAAACGGAGCGACGTCGCGAATCGGGCGAACGTTGCGGAAGCGCGCCGAGTCGAGCCGCTTCGCTCGCTCTTTCACTTCGCCGAGCGGAGCGACGCCGGTCAAGAGCTGATAAAAAATCGCGCCCAAGAAGTAAACGTCGCTTCGTTTGTCGTCGCGGCGGACGCGAGTCGTTCGCTCCAACGCGGCGTACTCGATCGCCCGCTGGTTTTTCCAGTTCGAGTTGTTGTCGTCGGCCAAGAGTCCAAAGTCGAGCAAAACCGCCTTCCCGGAACTCGACAACATAATGTTCGACAGCTTCATATCGCGGTGTTGGTACCCGCGTTTGAAAGCGTAATCGAGCGCCGAACAAACGTCGGTAACGATGCGAGTCGCGCGTTTCGGCTCGACGATTCCGTTCTTTTGCGCTTTCACCTCTTCGCGGAGCGTTCGCCCCTCGATGAAGTCCATCACCATATAATGGTCGTACTTCGTCGACTTCGACTCGTAAACCGCCGCGACGTTCGGGTGCCGCAACTCGACGCCCAGTTCGGCCTCCCGCGTGAATTCGTCGATCGCCGTTTTATCTTCGCGGAACCGAGCCCGCAAAACCTTCACCGCGACGACTTTTCCGGTCGTCTTGTGAACGCAGCGGAAAACTCGGGCGAACGAACCGGAACCGATCATATACTGAATACGATAGTCGCCGTAATAAAAGCCGGTCGTTTCGCCGCTCGACAACCGCTCGACTTGGTACTTCGTCAAGTATCCGAGCCGCTGCGCCGACTGCAAAAACTGTTCTGCGGTAAAATTCTGCGACCCAAACGAGTTTTCAACGTCGCGAATCTTACCCATATCCAAGAGGTCGAGGGATAAAAGTCGTTGCGTCAGATCGTCGACGGAGAGTTCGGACATTGCGGTTTCCTAAAATTGTCGTTAATCTTCTTACTTGCGAAACGCTCGACGCGCCGAAACGTCGAAGCGAAAGCGACGGCGAGTTTCGAAAACGGGCCCCGACCGCGTTTCCGCGCTTTCGTCGTTTTCCCGATTATACACTAAATCAAATCAAAAGTCATTCAAAATTTTCGGCGAAACGAGCTAAAACAAAAAAATTCGCCCTTTTTTTGTAAAAATTTACCGAAAATCGGGCCCAAAGCGCCGCGTTTTTTAAAAATTTGAGCGAAAGACGAAAAAAAAGCGGCGTCGGCGTTGAACGAAAAAATTTTTCCTTATATAATAGGGACGGTTTTGAAACGTTTTTGAACGCGTTCGCGGTTCGTCGCCGCTCCGCGTTCCCATCAATCGACGGTCGAGGAGAATCGAAAGGAATGAAACGCTCGATTTCGCTTTGGACGGTCTGCGCCCTCGTCGGGTTCGCCGCCCTCGGTTGCCAAGAGAAACCGGAAATCGCCTTCGAGGAATACGGCGAAACGACGGCGACGCTTCCGTTCGTCGAAAATCTCCCCGACGACTTCCCGCTCCCGGAAGAGGCCGACCCGCCGACCTGCGTGATGCGCGAACAAGCGATCAACGGCGCGAAATTCGAGCGCGAATTGATCAAAAAAACGGCGGAAGAAAAAGCCGCCGCGGCCGAAACGCAAGCTAAATAGCGCAAATTACGCAAAGTTCAAGGAGACGTTTTCAATGAAAAAATCCCCCGTTTTCGCTATTTTAACGGCTTTATCGGCGACGGTTCCGCTCGGGTGCGGCCCGACCTCCTCGAACGACGCTCCGTTTATCGACGACGCGGCGAAATTCGCGCCTTCGCCGACGGTCGTCGAAAAAACGCCGGAAGCGCTTCCCGTCGTCGAAAAAACGCCGGAAACGCCGCTCGCGACGCTCGACGAACTTCTTAAACAAGGCGCGACGCTCGACAAATCCGGCAAGTCGCTCGACTTAACCGGCGTCGAAAGTTTTAGCGGTTTCGACGCCGCCGACGCCGAACGTTGGAACGCGGTGAAAGTTGTTCGCGGCAAGGGCAAGTTATCCCCCGAGGCCTTGCGCGGTTTCGCCAAACTTCCTAATTTAACGGAATTCCTTTGGTCGGACGCGGTTCTTCCCGTCGAAACGGACGCGGACGCCGCCTTCGCCGAATTCGCTAAAGCGCCTAAATTGAAAAAACTCCGCTTAACCGGTTTGCGAACGGACGCCGATAAATTCCCGACCGCCGCGCTCGTCGCTCTTGCGCAAGCCCCCCAACTTGCCGATCTTGACGTCAGCGGTTCCCCCGCGACCGCCGCCGACTTAGCCGCCGTCGATTGGAAAAACGGGTTCGCAAAATTGACGAAGCTGAACCTTTATCAAACGCAAGTCGGCGACGCCGGAGTCGACGCGCTCCTTCCGCTGACCGACCGCTTGACGTCGCTGAACCTCGACGACGCGCAAATCGGGCCGGATTCGGCGACAAAGATCGCGCAATTTACCGAGCTTACTTTCCTTCACGTCGGACGCTCGACGCTCGACGACGCGAGTATCGCCGAATTCGCTAAATTAGGCAAACTGGAGAAAATACACGTTACCCGTTCGAAGGCGACCGAAGCCGGGGCCGACGCGCTCCGCGCCGCGCTTCCGAATTGCGAAGTCGTTTCGCAACCGGAAAACTAACGTCGCGCCCGAATTCGACGCTCGACGCGGCCGACAAGCAAACGTTCGCGACCGTTTCGTTCGCGTTTTTCGGCGTTCGAGCGTTTATTCAAGTCGTCGAAACCGCGCCGGTCGCTCCGTTTGAACGCCCGTTTTTTCGCGGTTTTGTCAATATTAATTAATACGCGTTTTTGAAACGACTTTTCCCGCGTTCAAAAACGTCGATTTTTCGCCGCCGAGCGTTCGCGCGGCGCCCTCCCTTTGATTTAAGGAGTCGATAAATGAAACGATTTTGGATTTTCTGCGCTTCGCTCGTTTTTTGCGTCGCGGCGACGACCGTTTCCGCCCAGGACGACGGTTTCGTCTCGATTTTCAACGGCAAAGACCTGACCGGCTGGTCGGGCGACCCGCGTCTTTGGACGGTCGAAGACGGCGCCATCGTCGGAACGACGGACGCCGACGCGAAAAAAATTACCCAAAACACCTCGCTTTTCTATACTGAAGACCAAAATATCGGCGACTTCGCGATCAAGTTCGATTACAAGATCACCAAGGGCGGC
>JAFSFF010000223.1 GCA_017435375.1 Thermoguttaceae bacterium | reverse complement strand
TATGAACGACTGGGAGGGCGTCCGCTACATCTTCGCCCGCCGCTTCAAGTCCGCGATAAGTCAGTTCGTGATCACTTTGATCGCAACCGTGCTGTTCGATCTGACCGTCGCTATCATTATGGGCGTCGTCTACTCCGCCGTCCTGTTTATGGTGAACTCCAGCCGGATCAAAATCGAGTTCTCCGACATTGACCCCGCCCGCGTATCTCTGCGTCCCGTCGTCGATCCTGCGACGCACGAGCGCTGCGGTATGGCTTATATCACCGGAGCCCTCTTCTTCGGCGACGTGGACGAATTCGTCCACCGTATGCAAGAAGCCGATAGGTTCGACTATCTCATTCTCTCGCTGCGCGGTATGTCCAGCGTGGACTTGTCTGGCGCTCACGCTATGCTGGAGACCTGCGAAGCCCTGAAGCGACGGGGGAAGACCGTGGTATTCTGCGGCGCCGCCGAACAGGTTCGCGGCTATTTTGACCGCGCGGGCGTTACGGAGCTGATGGGCGAAACCGCCTACTACGGGAGCGCCGACTTGGCCATTTTGGAACTGTTGGAAAAGAAAGCGAAGGTAGCCTGATGCGTTCCGACTCTAATCAACCTAACGTCGTCTCACGTCGGGAGGGGCGGTTATCCTCGTCCTCTCGCGACTCCGAGTATCGGACGAGGATTCTATTCGTTTGCCACGGGAACATTTGCCGCAGTCCGATGGCGGAGTTCGTGATGAAGGATTTGGTCGCGAAAGCGGGGCGCGCCGACGAGTTCGAAATCGCGTCGGCCGCGACGAGCGCCGAGGAACTGGGGAACCCGGTTTATCCGCCGGCGCGACGCAAGTTAAACGAACACGGGATTTCCTGCGCGGGAAAAACGGCGCGGCGACTCCGGCCCGACGACTTCGAGCGTTGGGATATGCTGATCGGAATGGACGATTGGAACCGTCGCAATATGATGCGCGTCTGTCCTAAGGGGCGCGAAGACAAGGTTTCGCTTCTGCTCGATTATACCGACGAGCCGCGCGATTTGGTCGATCCTTGGTACACGAACGACTTCGACGCCGCTTGGAACGACGTTCTCGCCGGGTGCGAAGGATTGCTTAACTATTTGACGCAAAACGAGTAACGCTTTTAGGAAGCGACGGAGGGTAATATGAAAGCGAATTGGCGAAACGTCGCGTTGGCGCTCGCGCTTTTCGGCGGCGTCGCGACGTCGGGTAATAATAATGTCGGCGCGGTTTACGGGTTCGACGAGAACGCGGAAAACGTCGGAGCGGAAGTCGCGGCGGCGTTGGAGGTTAACGGAGAAACGGAAATGAGCGACGCGGCGTCGAAACCGATGTTTGAAAAATTGGTCGAGTTGGCCGAAAAAGACGGGCGGGTTTACGCGGTTTGCGAAGTTTGCGACGGCGTTTCGCGAACGAAACAAGTTCGTCCGGCGTCGCGGAGTCAAAACACTTATTCCGTCGCGAAACTCTTTGCGGTTACGGCGGTTATGATTCTGCAAGATCGCGGCGTTCTCGACGTCGACGACTCGGTTTTCCCGATCTTTGAAGCGAAATTTCCGGAAAACTTCGACCCGAAGTGGCGCGACGTTAAGATTTCCGACGTGATGACGCACCGCGTCGGCTTCGGGCGCGGCTTTCTCGATATCGACGCGGAAAACCCGAACGACTGGGCGTCGCAAGATTATTTGCGCCTTGTTCTCGAACGACCGCTCAAATATAAACCCGGCGAAAAAAGCGTTTACAGCGACGCGGCGTTTTACTTGGTTTCGCGAATCGTTTCCGAGAAAACGGGCGAGCGGCTCGACGATTTTCTTATTCGCGAAGCGTTGGCGCCGATGAGATTTTCCGAATGCGCGTTCGCGAAGTGCCCGCAAGGCTTTCCGATGGGCGCGACCGGGATGTATATTTCGACCGAGGATATGGCGAAACTTGGCGTAATGTATGTTCAACGCGGCGTTTACGACGGCAAGCGAATCCTTTCCGAGGCGGCGGTCGACGAAGTGTTGAAGCGCGGGTTCGAGTTGCATCCGGTCGGCGATTCCGGTTTCGCGTTCGGCAAGGGCGGGATGCGCGGCCAATTTTTATATATTAATACGAAAACGAAGCGCGTCGTCGCGATTCACTCCTGCGACGCAAACCTTGACGAAATATTGGGTTATCTCGCCGAAAACGACCGTTGAAGGCAAAACGGCGGTTCGCGTCGGCGAAAATACGTCCGAAATTTGCGCGAAACCGCTTGAAAATTCGCGCGAAACGGTTAAAATTAGAAAAACGAAAGTTTCGCGTCGTCGGCGGGCGTTTGTTCCGCGCGGCGCGTAAAGTCGGTAAAATAAGGGGATTGCGATGGCTATTCGGGTGATCTGCGGAAGTTGCGGAAGTAAAATCGACGCGAAGGATGAGTTGCGCGGGCAAACGCGACGTTGTCCGAAGTGTCGCCAACCGATTTTGATCGAACCGGCGACGCAACCGCAAGCGCCGAAACCGCAACCTATTGAGGCGGCGCAAGCCGTTTCGGCTTCGAATTCGGCTCCGTCCGCGTCCGACGCCGCGCCTCCTGCGACGGAAGGTTTGAAAATGCGGCGTTTGCGTCCGGACGACCTCTATTTCGTCGTCGGGAGCGATAAGCTCGTCGCTTATTGGAAATCGGGCGAAGGTTGGATGCTCAACGTCGGGAACGGATTTTCGCAAGTCAAGCGTTCGCCCGGTTTAATTCCGGATTTAGGCGAATTTATTCTTGCCGAGGGCCGCGTTGCGCAGACGGATAACGGTCGACGTTTGAAGGCGATGCGTTTTTGGAGTTTGACCGGGCGCGGCGTCTTGCTGGCTCTTGGACGCGCTGAAACGGAAATCCTTGAAAAAGCGCAGTTTCCGACCGTTCCGAGCGGCGCGCAAAAGCGTTTTATCCTCGACCAAATTCGCAAACTTTACTTCCGCGATTTTACCGACGACGCGCTCGAAGTCGTCGAGTTTTTGACGAGTTTCGACTCGCATTCGCAATCGATCGGAACGTTCGACGATTGAACGAGTTGCGGAAAATCGACGCGTTGACGGCGAAATGTCGCGACGCGTTGAAAAAACGGCAAGATTTCGAACGGCGGCTTCGGCGGTTGCGCGTCGCGGACGGCGTTCGGTTAACCTTTCAACGACAAGATTTACAAAGAGGCGGACTCGATGAAAATTAACGAGTTTGGACTGCGAGCGTTCGGCGTTTCGGCGTTGACGCTGAGCGCGGTCTTTTGCGGCGCGGCGTCGCTTTTTGCGGCGAATCCCGTTGCGAGCGAAGAAGATAAAGCGGCGGCGATCGCGGCGATGACCGACGGCGTCGATACGATTATTAAGAGCGGGGCGCCGGGGCCGGTCGTCGCGCTAGGCGATTCGGCGTTTCCGGTCGTCGTCGGCGAATACGAAAAGGGCGTTATGCAACCCCTTGTCGCGGCGGCGTTTACGGAAAAGGGACGCGTTGTCGTTTTCGGACACGACGGTTACTGCAACGCCGACAAGATCGCCGGAACGGCGTCGACGCAACGCTTCGTCGCGAACGTCGTCCGTTGGGCGGCGGGGGCGGACGCCGACAAGAAAAACGCCGATATTCGCGTCGCGGTTTGGCGCAATCCGGCGACGGCGGAACTCTTGAAAAAAGAAGGGTTTAACGCCGTCTCGGTCGACAAGGTTCCGGGGTCGTTCGACGTGTTGTTCGGCGCGGCCGCGAACATTCCGAAAGATCAATTCGACAAGGTTTTGGAAGCCGTCAAAAACGGCGCCGGTTTTATCGGCGGTTCGCTCGGTTGGGGCTGGATTCAACTGAACCCCGGGAAAAGTTTCCTGACCGATCACGCCGGAAACGCGAGCTTTACGAAACACGGCGTCGAACTCGCTTGGGCGGACGGTTCGGTCGATCCGATCGGCGCGAACGAGTATAACGTAAAGGCCGCGATCCCGCAATTTGCGGCCGGCGGCGAAGTCGTTCGTTTCGTTGAGAAGCTCGCCGAATCGAAAGACGCCGCGGAAAAAGAACTTGCGACGACCGACGCGGCGACGTTGCGTCAAATTTCGTCGACGGCTTCGTTGACGTATCGCCACCTGCCGAAAGAAAAACGCGGCGCGTTCGAACGCTTGGCGTCCGGCGGCGACGAAATCGTCCCGACTGAAAAAGCGCCGATCAAAAGCGACAACCTGTTGGCCCGCTTGACGATCGCGATTCAAACCGACCAATATATCGCCGGTCAAATCGACGGGACGACCGACGCCGACGACGTGCCGGCGCTCGCCGCGTCGCAAGATTTCCCGGGCCCGGTTCCGTCGGAAGCCGAGCGTTTGCAAGGCGTTAAAGTCGCGATTAAGACCGGCGTTCCGGACTGGAACACGACCGGGCTTTACGCCGCGCCGGGCGAAAAGATTACCGTTCGCGTCGACGAAGCGACCTTCAAAAAGCTCCCGCGTCAACTGAAAATCCGCATTGGGGCGCACCGCGATAAGAACTGGCACCACAATAGTTGGACGCGCTATCCGGAAATCGCGCTGGAAAAAACGCTGAAATCGCCGGAAATGGAAATCGCCAACCCGTTCGGCGGTCCGGTTTACGTCGTTGTTCCGCGCGGAATCGAAGGCGCCGGTTTGGGCGAAATCGAAGTCGAAATCTCCGGCGCGGTGAAGGCGCCTTGGTTCGTCCGCGGCGAAACGTCGTTGGAAGAATGGAAGAAGATTCGCGAATATCCGGCGCCTTGGGCCGAACTGCAAGGGACGAACGTTATTGTTACGCTCCCGTCGTCGGTCATTCGCAAACTCGATAATCCGCAAGAACTTATGATGGTTTGGGACGCCGCGCTCGACTACATCGCCGAGTTTGCGTCGACCCCGATGCGCCGCGAACGCCCGGAACGCATCTGCTGCGACCGCCAAATTTCGGCCGGTTACATGCACTCCGGTTATCCGGTCATGACCTGGATGGACGTCCAAAACGACCTCGCCGACGCCAAGAAATTGAAGACGCAAGGGAACTGGGGCTTCTATCACGAGTTCGGACACAACCACCAATCCGGGCACTGGACGTTCCAAGGCACGACCGAGGTAACCGTTAACTACTTCACGCTTTACACGATGGAGAAGCTGAACGGTATCGCGGCGGCTGATTCGCGTCCGGGCGCCATCGGGAAAGAAGCTCGCGTCAAGCGCTTCAAGCGTTACGTTGAAAAGGAAGGCCGCTCGTTCGACGTTTGGAAGTCCGACCCGTTCCTCGCGCTCGGAATGACCGTCCAAATGCTCGAAGCCTTTGGTTGGGAACCGTTTATCCGCTCCGTCGACGAGTACCGCAAGGCGCCGCAAGCCGAACTGCCGAAGAACGACGACGAAAAACGCGACCAATGGATGGTGCGTATGTCGCGCAATACCGGCAAAAACCTCGGCCCGTTCTTCGAATTGTGGGGCGTTCCGACCTCGCAAGCGGCTCGCGACTCGATCAAAGACCTCCCGGTTTGGATTCCGGAAGAGTTGCAAGAATTCGCGAAATAAAAGCGTCGAAGTCGTTTAACGGCTTTGTTTAGCGCGACGTTAAAAGCGGCGTCGTTTCCGCGTTCGAGTTTTGCGCTCGACGCGGAGGCGGCGCCGTTCGACGTTTCTTGCGCGGCGTCTGGCGGCGGTTTCGACGTTTTTTCGGGCGCCTTGTCAAATTGGCGTCTCTTGGTAAAATAAGGAAAGCGATCGTTCCGCTTTGCGTCGTTGCGGCGCCGTCGAGGGAAAGGTCGCGAACGCTTAATCGTTGCGATATTGGAGATTGGCGACTCGAAAGAGCCGAAAAAGCGAAGAAAAAAGAGGAAAAAACGATGCTTCTGTTTTTGACGGGAATCGTTCTATTGGTCGTCGGTTACTTGACTTACGGCCGCTTTGTCGAAAAAGTCTTGGGGCCGGACGACCGCGTTACTCCGGCGATCAAGCAGGCGGACGGCGTCGATTACGTCGTTTTGCCGCACTGGAAAAATATGCTGATTCAGCTGCTTAACATCGCGGGCGTCGGGCCGGTAATCGGCGTGATCGCGGGAATTAAGTTCGGCGCGATCGTTTTTTTGCTGATTCCGAT
>JAFSFF010000026.1 GCA_017435375.1 Thermoguttaceae bacterium | reverse complement strand
GAGCGTTTACGCCGGGAAGCCGGGACTCGAATTTTTGCGCGAACTCCCGACCGTTTGGGACGATACGACGGCGCTCGACGGCGAAATCGGCGAGTTTGTCGTTATGGCGCGTCGAAACGGCGAAGTCTTTTATTTGTCGGCGCTTACGAACGACGAGGCGCGCTCTGTCGACGTTCGACTCGACTTCCTCGAAGCCGACGCCGAGTACGAAGCGACGATTTACGCCGACGCGTCGGAAACCGATTCGGACGCGAACGCGATTTCGATAACGACGCAAACGTTCAAAAAAGGCGATTTAGCGACGTTGAAAATGGCGCGCGACGGCGGTTGGAACGCGATTTTTAAGAAAGTCGCAAAATAGTCGCGATTGCGAGTCGGCGACGAGGGAAAAAGCCCGTCAATCTTCGTTTCCGACAAGTAAAACGCGCTTGAGAGGACGCCGCCCTTGCGACGAAGCGTCGACGCAATAACCGTCGCGAGGGCGCCTCCTTCAACGCTAAAGCGCGCGTTTTAAAATCTTAACGTCGCGAACAAACGCCCGCCCTCGAACCGTTGTTCGCGCTCTTACGGCAAGGAGGGGGAGCCGTTCTTTTGCTCTCCGACGCGACGTAAACTAACCTTTTCTTTGGCTCTTCAAAACGTCTAAAGCAAACGCGTAAACGTATTTGCGTTTATTCGCGTCAAAATGTTAGATTTTCGGCGAAAGATAAAATTTTGATTTAGGTTGGACGTCCGGCGTCCTAGGGCGTGTTGCCATTAACGGTTAAGTAAAATAACGATTGTTACAAAGTTTAAAAACGCCGAAAACATAACGTTGAGTTTATCGTAACGCGTCGCGATTCGACGGAAGTCCTGAATACGTCGAAAGAAACGTTCGATTTCGTTTCGGCGTTTGTAAAGTTTTCGTTGTAACCCTAAGGATTGCGTCGGTTACGCTTCGGAGAAACAACCGGTTTCAAGCCGACGTCGCGAGCCGTTTGACGCGTTTCGTCGCCTTCGTAAGCGCGATCCATCAAAACAAACTTCGATTTAAATCGTTTGACGTTAAGGTTTCTGAGAAGTTCTCGCCCGACGGGCGCGTCACTGACGTTCCCCGGCGTGAGTTTTAGCGCGACCGGAATCGTCGGGCCGGCGACGATCGCATGAATCTTGGTCGTGCGACCGCCCTTCGTCCGCCCGATCGCTTGCGGCCCGTTTTTTTAAAGCTCCGGCGGCGCTCGGACTCGATTTTACGAACGTCGAGTCCAACGATAAAACCGAAAAATCGGCGCCGATAAGCTCTTCTTTTTGAAGCGCTTCCAGCACACGCGACAAAACGCCGCTTTCGGCCCAACGTCGAAAGCGACGATAGACCGTGTTCCAATGCCCGTAACGACGAGGCAGAGCGCGCCATTTGCAACCGTTTTCGGCAACGTAAAGTATTGCGTTCAATACCTTTAAGTGTTCAATAACAAAGTTGCCGCGCGGTTTCGGCAAAAGCGGCTCGATTTTTTTGTATTGTTTTTTCGTGATCTTCATACGCGCATTATACTATATTCGCAACGGTTGCGCAAGGGGAATGCTAAATTATGACAACACGCCCTAGAAAGAGCGAACGCCGCTCGTTTCGGCGCGAAACAAGCGACGTTGTAAAAAGCGTTAAATCGCTTAAAATAACGCGTTACCAACCGAGGAATTCGGCGGTTTCGCGGCGAAATTCTTGCGGGAGCGCGACCGTGCCGCCGTCGTGAACTCCGCCGTTGCCGACGATCAACTTCGTTCGGACGCCCGCTTTGCGCAGTTCGTCGAAAAGAAGCGCGCTTTGACTCAACGGAACGATCGTATCGTCCGTGCCGTGAAGGATTAACGTCGGCGCGAAATCGCCGTCGACGGCGTGTAACGGCGAGTATTTCTTGGCGCGCTCCATCAAGTCGGCGTAAACCGGCGACGTTTTGTCGTCGGCGTCCGCTTTTTTGACGTTAAACGCGACGTAAATGCAGTCGACCGCTTCTCTTGAGATGCGGTCGAAGACGATCGGAAAGTCGGTCGGGCCGTAAAATTCGACGACTTGTTGGACTTGCCCGGAAACGTCGAGGTTGTCGCCGACTTCGTAAACGCTTTTCGCGTCGGAGATTCCGAGCGTCAGCGAGAGGTGCCCGCCGCTCGAGTAGCCGCCCGCGGTGAAATTGTTCGGGTCGAGGCCGTATTTCTCGGCGTTTTTGCGCAAGAAACGAACCGCCGCGCGGACGTCCTCCATCGGGGCCGGGAAGGGCGCTTCGTTGATCGGACGGTGCGAAACGCTGGCGATCGCGCAACCGCGGTCGAGGACGCCGAGCCAACGCCAAAAGCCGCCGTCGCCGGGGTTTCCGGAGTACCAGCAACCGCTGTCGAGGTAAATGTAAAGGGGCGCGTTTTTGACCGGCGCGCCGTCTTTCAGCGGGAGGAAAAGGTTCAATTTGATTTCGCGGTCGCCGACTTTCTTGTAAACGACGTCGGAGACTTGTTGGAATTTCGGATCGTCGGCGTTAAGCGGCGAAACGGCGGCGTTTGCAAAGAAGAACGTCGCGGCGCATAACGCTAAGGCAAGGAAACGGAAAATACGCATAAAAGGTTCCTAAACGTGAAAATTTAAATGGTTGCGAAAAAAAAGGAAAACGCGCCGCCTTTGTTCGCGGCAAAAAAGTTTCGCGAAAAAAGACGGCGCGACGTAAATGTTAAACGAAAGGAAAAAGCGGCGTTACTCGGCGTCGGATTCGGCGGCTTTCGCTTTTTCTTGCGACGCGGCGTCCTTGTCGGTTTTTTCGTCTTCTTGCGACGCTGTGTCTTCGTCGGTTTTTTTGTCTTCTTGCGACGCTGTGTCTTCGTCGACTTCCTCGACGATTTCGGACGTTTCGCGCCAAGGCTTATCTTCTTCGTAAGCCGCGAGTTCCGCTTTCAGGTTGTCGAGGCTTTCGTGTTTCTCTTTTTCGCCGAGTTCGACCGCTTTGCGAGCCCATTCGCGCGCTTTTTCAAAGTCGCCGAGTTCCGCGTGCGCCGACGCGAGCGTGCTTAAAATGTGCGCTTCGGCGTAAAACGTGATTTCGCAAGCGGAAACGGCCATTTCAAGGGCGCGTTTTCCGTCGCGGAGCTTGTCGTCCGGGCAGGTCGCGAGGAGCCAAGCGTAGTTGTTAAGGACGCCGGAGTCGGCCGGGTTCAATTTGAGGATTCGTTCGTAAACCTCGGCGGCTTTTTCCCAATGACCGAACATAAGTTCCATATCGGCGAGAGTTCGGAGGAAGTCGGTCGATTCCGGTTTCTTTTCGAGTTCGTCGTTCAATATTTTCAGCGCGGACTTGTAAAGGCCTTTTTTCGCGGTCGCGTAAGCGATTTGAGCGATCGCGTCGTCCTTGTGTTCGACGTGGCGTCGCAGTTGTTTAAAAATGCGAATCGCGTCGTCGTATTTCTCCATTTGGAGGTAGATAACGCCTTTGAGACGAGTCGCCGGCGCGACTTCCATTCCTTGGCGCAGCGCTTTGTTGACGTCGGCGAGCGCTTTGTCGTAGTCTTTCGCTTGGAGGTAAAGGACGGCGCGGAAGTAGTAAAGTCCGGGCGCGTCGAACTTTTCGATCATTTTCGTGAAGTTGGCGATCGCTTCGTCGTGTTGCCCGAGCGCGGCCAAAAACTGGCCCTTTTCGATCTGAACGAGAATGTTGTCGCCGGCGTCTTTCGTCGCTTCGTCGAAGAGGGCGCGCGCTTCGTCGACTTTCCCGGCTTCGGCGAGGATATTCGCTTTAAGTTTTTTGAAATCGACGTTTTCCGGCGCGAGTTCGAGCGCTTTGTCGATTTGCGCGAGCGCGGCGTCGGGGCGGTTCGCGGCGAGGTATTGCGCGGCGAGACGCGAGCGAATTTCCGCGGCGTCCGGGGCGAATTCGATTCCCTTTTCAAGGAGCGCGAGCGCTTCGCGCGTCGAGGTTTCGAGTTCGGAACGGAAGAGGAGCGCGAGCGTTTTCGCTTCGGTTTCGAGATCGGACGACGCGATCGCGGCGTCGAACGCTTTCTTCGCGTCGTCGTTCTTTTCGGCGAGCATAAACAAGCGTCCGAGCGCGAGTTGCGCGAGCGGAATTTCCGGCGAATCGGCGAGCGCCGCTTGGAGGTCGCCGATCGCGTTATCCCGAAGGTTTTCCCAACCGCGCGGAAGTTGCGCGATCGGAAGTTCCGGATTCAAAAAGAGTTGCGCGACGCCGAGCCCGCGATCGAGCCGCGACGAAAGAAGGAGTTGTTTCGCAAATTCGGCGTTCGCTTCGTCGAGACCTTTCTTTTGCGCTTCTTCGCAAAGGCGAATCACCTTCGAGAGGTCGAGGAGGTTCGCGGCGGAGAGTTTCAGCTCGGTCGCGAGATTCAGCAGGTCTTCCGCCGACGTTTCGTTAGGAACGACGTCGAGTTCCGCTTCGAGCGCTTGGTCGAGCGCGACGTCGTCCTTCGACTCGGCGTTTTCGTCGCCGTCGAGTTCCTCTTCGAGTTGGATTTCGTCGTCGGACGGCGTTTCTTGCGACTCTTGCGCGGTTTGCGCCGGAGCGTCGGCGTCTTGAGCGAAAACGAGCGGCGAACCGAACGTCAACGCGGCGCTCGTCGCCAAAACGGCCGAAATATTTTTCCAAGATCGGGGCATCTTTGTTTCCTTCAATCGTTTTCCTGAGAGGGGGGTTAGGCGCGAACGCGGGGCGCTTGTCGGCTAAAATCGAGCGTACGAGCGAACCGGGGTCGGCGGGACGGGCGGAAACCGTCCTTCGATTTATTTTACAATCTTTGGCGGCGAGAGACAAGACGACTTTTTATTTTTCTTGAAACGAATAAAGGCGCGGAAAACAAAAAAAAGCGATTTCGACGGCGAAAATAAGGGGTCGCGATGTTTGTAACGTCGACTCGGCGACTTTTTTCGCGTTCGAACGAGCGGTTTGTCGAAAGGCGGCTCTTGCGAAAAGCGTTAAACGCCGATATAATAAACTAAGGGACGGTTCGTCGAGGCGCGCCGTCGAACCCGGCTTTTCGCGTCGACGGAGTAAGGCCGGGGCTTATTGAAAGATGAAACGTTAATTTTCGTCGCGACGTTGCGCGACGTTTTGAGGTTCGAACGATGTTGATTGGTCCGGTTTTCGCCCGCGAGGCGACGATCGCTCCGCGACGCGACAAAACTTACGTCGGTCGCGGCGTGTACGGCGGTTTCCTTTTGTTGACGATTAGCGCCGCTTGGTTGGCGACGACCGGAACGCAGCGCGTCGAGGACGTCGGCGACTTCGCGCGGTTTGGTTCCGCGCTCTTCGGCTTGCTCGCGCCCCTTCAAGCGGTCGTTATGTTGTTTTTCGGCGCGATGTTGGCCGCGGCGGCGGTCGGGCAAGAAAAAGACCGCAAAACGTTGCTGCTGCTCCTGTTGACGCGACTTTCGAACAGCGAGTTGGTGTTGGGAAAACTGGCGTCGGCGCTCTTGCAAATTTTGACGTTTTGGTTCGTCTCCGCGCCGATTTTTTTAGCGGTCGCGCTCCTTGGCGGCGTTTCTTACGCGCAAATCGCTCGGGTGTTGGTCGCGACGCTCTTCGCGATGGCGGCGGCGGGGTCGCTCGGCTCCTGCTTGGCGCTTTGGCGCGACAAGACGTTTCAAGCGCTTTCGTCGACGATTCTGACGCTGGCCGTTTGGCTCGGTTTTTGGGAAATCGTCGGGTTCGGCGTTCTCGGCGCGAGTTGGGGCGGCGTTTCGACCGAAGCGCTGGCGTCGGCGGCGAGTCCTTGGCGAGCGGTCGTTTTGGCGGCGCGTCCGGACGGGACGGCGATAACGTCCGTTTGGGCGGCGTTGGCTCCGATCGCGCCGTTCCTCGGCGTTAGCGCGGTTTTGACGGCGGCGATCAACGGCGTCGCGATCGGAATGGTTCGCGTTTGGAACCCGTCCCGCGAAACGCTGAAAAACGCGACCGGCGAACAAGACACTTGGCGTCAAGAGGCGGTGCAAGCGCGACTCGACCGCGAAGCCGCCGAACGTCGACGCGGGCAAAACGCCGACGAGAACCCCTATTCCGACTTGGCCGACAACCTCTTCGCCGTCGAGGAAACGCTCGACGACGTCGAGGCGCGCGAGGGGCGGAACGAACTCGCGGCGGTCGCGAAAGCGGTCGTCGACGAGAAGCGCGGCGAAAAGGGCGCCGTCGACAACGTCTTGGCGCTCGGTTCGCTCGGCGGGATCGGAACGGCGCCCGCGACCGACTCCGGAACGTCGGCGAAAGCGGAAAAAGCCGGATTCGACGCCCGCGGGCTCCGCGAACACCTCTCGACGCGCTCCGGCGTCGCGACGGAAGAATCGATCGCGACCGGCGTCGCGCCGCAGGGGAAATACGCCGTCGACCCGTCCGTTTCGTCGAGCGGGAAAGCGCGCGAAGTTTGGGACAACCCGATTCTTTGGCGCGAGGTGCGGACGCGAGCGTACGGGGCGCGAACGTTTGTCGCGAGAATCGTTTACTTCCTCTTGTTCTGCGTCGCGGCGTTTTCGCTGCATACGACGCTCGAAGCGACCGCGTTTCCGACCTTTGCGCAACTGGCGGCGCCGACGATTCCGCTGATTTTGCTTTCGATGTTCCTTCTGAACGCGCAGGCGATCGCGTCGATGACGTCGGAGCGCGACTTAGGGGCGTTCGTTTTGCTCTTGGCGAGCGATTTGTCGCCGAAAGAATTTGTGTACGGGAAACTGCTCGGCGCGTTTTACAACATGAAGGAAGCGGTCGTTTTCCCGCTTTTGCTTTGCGGTTACTTGGGTTGGAAAGGCGCGGTCGAGCCGTCGACGGCGGTTTACCTCTTCCTGGGGATTTGCGTTTTGTACCTCTTCGTCGCGACGATCGGGGTGCATATCGGCCTGCAATACGAGAACACTCGGAGCGCGGCGGCGACGAGCTTGGGCGTCGTTTTCTTCTTGTTTATCGGCGTCGCGGTCTGCATGTGGACGATGCTGGCGTTTAGCGGTTCGTTTGAGGCGCAACTCCAACCGTTCTTGGCGTTTATGTTGGGCGGCGGCGTCGGGCTTTACGTCGCGCTGGGCGCTCGCAACCCGTCGAAGGCGCTGGCGGTCGCGTCGTTTATTCTGCCCCCGGCGACTTTTTACGCGGCGACGAGTTTCCTGCTCGGAAAGCCCGCGCTGGTCTTTATTTCCGTCGCGGCGGCGTACTTCTTCGCGTCGTTGGCGATGTTGATTCCGGCGGTCGACGAGTTCGACGTCGCGACCGGGCGCTCGACGGCGGACTGACGTTAAGTCGCTTGTTTAAAAGCGTTGGAT
>JAFSFF010000222.1 GCA_017435375.1 Thermoguttaceae bacterium | reverse complement strand
CCGAGCCGAAGGATTTGGTCGCCGTCGCCGAGAACTTCGTGGGCGAAACCGCCGCCGCGCTTTACGCCGACGCCGGCGAAGCGTACTTGAACGTCGGAACGACCGAAATCGCTCGTAAAAAAGCGAACAGCCGCGCCGCGGAAAACGACCCGGAAGCCGCCGCGCTCGACCCGAGCGTTAACTTTGGCGAAGCGGTTAAAGCGTTCGACGCCGCGTTTGGACTTGGTTCCGCCGAGCTGAAAGCGCGCGCCGCGTTCGGCGCCGGCGCCGCGCAAGAGGCGTTGGCTTCGGTCGCCGCCGACGACGCCGCGGTCGACGCCGCCGTCGCCGCCGCGAAAGCGGAATACGCGAAGGTCGCCGAAGTTTGCGCGTCGTCGCCGTATTGCGAAGTCGCCGCGGAACGCCTCGCCGCGCTTGATCGCGCCGTCGCCGTCGATTATTTGAAGGCGACCGCGAAGACTTTCCGCGAACTCCCGACGCCGCCCGAAAAGGCCGAGTCGATTTTGACCGGCGACGGCGAATTGACCCCGGGCGAAACGACGAACGTCGGCGAATTTGAACTGAACGCCGACGAACCGGCGACGGAAGAAGCTCCGGCGACGGAAGAAGCTCCGGCGACGGAAGAAGCCCCGGCGACGGAAGAAGCTCCGGCTGAAGAAGCCCCGACGACGGAAGAAGCTCCGGCTGAAGAAGCCCCGGCGACGGAAGAAGCCCCGGCGGAAGAAGCCCCGGCGGAAGAAGCCCCGGCGACGGAAGAAGCTCCGGCGGAATGATTTGGAGCGACTGAAACCGATAATTGAAACGCCGTCGATTTGCGTCGACGGCGTTTTTTATTTCTTGACGCGGAAAAGAGAAAGAAAAGATTAACGATTTTAACGATTGGGCGGAGAAGGGCGGCGAGAGCGCGTTCGGCGACCCGTCAAGAACGAGGATGACAACGGCGGTGCGTTTCGCGGAGGCGCGTCATATCGACCCGCGTGTAAATTTGCGTCGTCGCGATACTTTCGTGTCCGAGCATTTCTTGCACTTGACGCAAATCGGCCCCGCCTTGAAGAAGGTGCGTCGCGAAGCTATGCCGCAACGCGTGCGGGCTGATCGTCGGCGGCGCCCCGACGCGGAGCGCGTACTTTTTAACGAGTTCCCAAAGCGCTTCCCGACGCATTCGCCGTCCGCCGCGCGAAACAAACGCAAAGGGCGATTCGAGCGGTCGAACCTCCCGACGCCGCCGACGACCGGTTCGACGCGCCGTCGTTTCGGCGGTTTGGGGCGGTTCGGCGGCCGACTCGGGGGAAAATTCGTCGTTAAAATCGGCGTCGTCGTTAGAATCGGTCGCGACGGCGAGCGTTTGCGCGTTGAAACGGAACTCGGCGTCCGCGTCGTTCGGCGGCGTCGGCGGAAGAAGGGAGGCTTTTTCGCGTCGTCGTCGTTCGCGGTCGGCTCGACGCGCGGCGGCGAGAAGGAGTTCCGAACGCGGGCCCGACGTCCAAGCGAGGAAAGCGGAAGTCGCGCCGTCGCCGAGCGGAACGATTCGCTCTTTCGAGCCTTTTCCGAAACAACGGCAAGCGCGGCGGTCGAGCCAAACGTCGTCGAGGCGCAAGTTAACGACTTCCGACGCGCGGCAGCCGGTCGCGTAACAGAATTCTAAAATCGCTCGGTCGCGAATCCAGAGAGCGTCCGTTTCCGGGCGCGGCTCGACGAGCAAACGCTCGACTTGGCCCGGCGTCAGCGTCGGCGGAACGCGATCCCAATTCTTTTGCGTTCCGAGGAGCGCCGCCGCGTTGCGTCGGAGAACGCCCTCCGTTTGCAGGTAACGAAAGAAGACGCGAAGCGACGTCAAACGCCGCGCCAACGACGCCGGAGTCAAGTTTTCGGCGCGCGCCGCCGCGGCGTAATCGGCGAGGTCTTGAACCGAAAGCGCCGGAATCGAACGGTCGCCGAGCCAACGGTAAAACGCGATCAAGTCCGAACGGTACGCGAAGCAGGTGTTCGGCGACAACTGACGCTCGTTCGCGACGTACTCGAGGAACGAGCGAAGCCAAGAACGTTGCGACGGTTGCAGCGCCGCGACGCGCGGTTTCAGTTGACGACGAGGCGGGGACATTTAAACGAGCGGAAATCGATAAGCGACGTTAAAATCGTTAAAAACGAATAATTCGGGCGGCGCCGACGCAAAAAAGTCGCGAACGACGCCGGTTTTAGCGTTAAAATCGTTAAAAACGGGACGAACGAAGGGGGCGGATTAAACGTCGAAACGGTGTTCGTAGGAGGGTTGGTCGCCGCGCCCGTCGACGATAATTCGGTCGGAACGAAGTTCGACAAACGCGAACGCGTTCGGTTTCGCCTCGACGACGCCGCGGAAGGTAACGTGCGCGACGTTCTTGCGGACGCCGTATCCGCCTTCGTGCAAGTGCCCGGCGAAAAACGCTTTAACGCAAGAATGGCGGTCGAGAATCTCCAAAATCGCCGGGCCGTTCCAAGTCGAAACGCCGAGCGACGTAAAGTAAATATCGAGATTCAGGAGCTTCGCCGCCGCGCCGCGCTTGTCGAGCGAGCCGGATTGCGCGTAAAGCGGGAAGTGCGAACAAACGATCGCTTTTTCGCCGTTCTTTTCGGCTTCGGCGAGGCGTTCGTCGAGCCAACGGAGCCGCGCGTCCGAAACGGCGCCGTTCCAAGACGCCGGCAAGTCGCCGTTCGGGAGACGGGACGCTTCGCGAAGACGCTTCGCTTCGGCGCGCTCCGCGTCGGTCGAAGCGGCGTATTCGCTGATTTCGTTCCCGTTGAGGACGACGAAACGCCAACGATTCGCCGCGTCGTCCGGGTCGACGACGGTAAAATCGTAATAACCGTCGTCCCCGGCGTTAAAATCGGCGGGAACGGACTTTTTCCGCTCGTCCGGGACGCCCCAATCGTGATTGCCGAGCGTATGTCGCCAGACGACGCCCGCTTTTTCCGAAACGTCGAGCAATTCTTGAACGGCGAGATAATTTTTCAGGCCGCCGTCGGTCGCGTCGCCCAGTTGCAGGACGAACGGAACCTTTTCGGCGGCGAACGCTCCGGCGGCTTCTAAAAATTTGCCGATCGAGGCGCGGTACGAGCGCCCGATCGCGTCGTCTCGGTCGGCGTATTGAACGTCGGCGATCGCTCCAAAACGAATCATCGGCGAAACTCCTTGTTTGAAAATCGGCGTTGGACGGAAAAACGACGCGTTAATCGGCGCGAAGAAACGTCGGCGCGACGCGTCCCGTCTATTTTATACTCGAAACGGCGCGTTTTGTCGGCGGTCTCGTTCCCCAAAACGAGCGTTTTTCGGAGAAAAGGAGGCGAGCGAAACGATAAAATCGGACGCGTCGAACGCCAACGCGAACGAACGTCGAGCGGAAGAAAAAAGAACCGCCGTTCGCTCCGGAAAGAACGGAGAAAACGGCGGTCGAAGAAAGGAAAACGCCGGCGTTAAGGGCGTTGCGTCGAGAAGTCGACGAAATAAGCGGTTTACTCTTGGAGCGCGGCTTCGGCCGATTCGGCGACTTGCGAATCGACGGAGCTTTCGACCGGAGCGTCGGCTTGACGCGGCGCGTCGTCGGCGGCGTCGGAGTCGGTCGCGCCGGGACGGTAAACGGCGAGTTCGTCGGCGCCGTCGCCGTTGAAGTCGCCGACGACCGGAACGTCGCCCGCTTGCCCGAAACGAATCGACGCGTCGAAACGTCGGTCGCCGTCGGAGTCGATCAACCAATCGCCGTTGGAGAAGAGGCCGATCGAGTCGACGCCGTCGCCGTCGACGTCGCCGACGACCGGAAGATACCCGACGCCGCCCATTCCTTCGAGAAGTTCGTCTCCGTCGTTCCAGCGACCGTCGCCGTT
>JAFSFF010000221.1 GCA_017435375.1 Thermoguttaceae bacterium | reverse complement strand
GATTTTGGACACGATGAATATTTTGTCTTGCCCGGTCGCGACGTACTGCGTCGGTTTGGCGGCCAGCGGCGGCGCGATTTTGCTCGCCGGCGGGACGAAAGGAAAACGTTACGCGCTTCCGCACTCGAAGGTGATGATTCACCAACCTTGGGGCGGCGTCGGCGGTCAAGTTTCCGACATCGAAATCCAAGCGAAGGAAATTCTTAAAGATCGCGAAACGCTGAACAAGATTTTGGCCGACTGCACCGGCAAACCGATCGAGCAAATCGCGAAAGACGTCGACCGCGACTTCTACCTCGACGCCGAGGAAGCGAAGGAATACGGACTCGTCGACAATATTTTGACGAAAACGGAAGTTCCGAGCGACAAATAAACGGCGCGCGACGAAATTTTCCGACGCGAAAAACGAATATTGGCGCGTATTGGCGCTTTGAAATATAAGGAACGTTAAATTGACATTAATCCCTTACGTCGTTGAGAAAAACGGTCGCGAAGAGCGGGCGATGGACGTTTACAGCCGTCTGCTGAAAGACCGCATCGTTTTTTTGGGCTCGCAAGTGAACGACGCGGTCGCGAACTCGATCGTCGCGCAACTCCTTTTCCTGCAATCGGAAGACCCGGAAGCGGATATTCATTTGTACATAAATTCGCCGGGCGGCAGCGTTACCGCCGGGCTCGCGATTTACGATACGATGCAATATATCAGTTGCGACGTCGCGACTTACTGCATCGGCCAATGCGCGTCGATGGGCGCCGTCCTGTTGACCGCGGGCGCCGCCGGGAAACGCTTCGCGCTCCCGAACTCCCGAGTGATGATTCACCAGCCGCTGGCCGGAATGGAAGGCACCGCCGAGGAAATCCTCATTCACGCGAAAGAATTCCGGTTGATTAAAGAAAAACTGAACGGGATTCTTTGCAAGCACGCCGGACGTTCGCTCGACGAGATCGAACGCGACACGGATCGCGACAACTTTATGTCGGCGGAAGAGGCGAAAAAATACGGTCTTATCGATCAAGTTGTCGAAAGTATGACGCCGAAAAAATAATAACGTCGCGAAAACTGAATAACGATGTTTAAAAAAGCGGCGCGTCTCCTGGACGCGTCGTTTTTTATTTCTTGAAACGTTGGGGGAGGAGACCCGAAAAGGAGGACGCGATAAAAGATAAAACGGCGAAGGCGCGTAAAATAAAGAAGGAACAAAGCGCGACGAGGGAAAGAGAAACGGAAATTTTTGTCGAAATTGTCGTTGAAACGAACGCGGAAATTTGTTAAACTCCGCCCAAATTGTCGGAGCGCGTCGCGTTTCGTTCGGCGTTTGCGTCGAACGAGAGCCGAGCGACGGGCGAAAACGACGGAATTTTGGGAAGGAATAGCGAACGATGAAGTTCTTTTTTCGCGTTGTAACAAAACCGGAGTCGCGTTCGAACGGCGTTTCGAAGCGTTTGCGCCGACAAGTCGCGTTAAGCGTCGCGTTGGCGGCGCTTTGCGTCGTCGGTTGCGTCGGACGCAAGCAGTACGCGATCAACGAGGCGATTCTCATTAGCGAACGTCGGCAACTGGAAGACGAGATTTATCGACTCCAATTCGAATTGCGCGACGCGCTCGAAGAGAACGAGCGTTTGCGTCAAGAGTTGGGCGGCGACGCGGCGACGGGCGCGAACTCCCCGGCCTCCCGAACGCGAGCGCGGGCGAACTCGAACGACGCGTTTTTCCCGGGGCTCGACGCGACGCAAACTCGGCGCCAAACGACCGGCGGCGCTCGACAAATTCAAACGACTTCGGCGAACGACGCGACGTCCGCGCCCGTTTTGCGAACCGACCGCGCGCCGCAAAACGCCGAATCCGCGCCCGCGACCGGAGAGGCGGTCGAAACGCTCCCCGATTACGTTCCGATTCCCGTTACCTCGGCGCGACCCGGCGCTTCGAGAACGAAGACGGCGAGCGGCGTTCGAACCGCGCAAAACGTTAGAAACGCCGGTAAAACGCTCGGCGTTCGGCGCGAACTCAACGGCGGACGCGTCGCGTCGGTCGCCGCGTCGACCGCTCCGGAAGCGAACGGCGGAAACGTCGTCTCCTCCGTTTTCGTCGAGTCGCCGTCGAGTCAAGCGAAGACGCGGAGCGAATCTTGGTCGCCGTTGGCGCCTTGACGCCGCGTTGAATAAACCGCCTAAAACGCTTAGATTGCCTAAACGTTTTTTGGGGCGAGTCTTGTCGTATTTACGTCCGCTTTGTCGGGCGTTTTTTTTTGTCTATTGGGCGAGTTCGCGAGATTGTTTATTTTATGAAAAGCGCTTAAATTGCCGTTGATAAGATAGGGGAACGCCTAATTTTAGGAGCGATAAAGGGAGCGCGTCGATTACGGCGGTTGGGCGAGCGCGGGCAGATGGGAAAAATGTAGGAGAAGAGGAGTATTCGGCGGTCGAAATGTTTGCGTAAGTTGGGTAAGAAAAAGAGGTTGAGTCTTGTTCGCTTTAATCGTCTTTTTCATTTTTTTTGTTAAGAAAACGCTTGAAAACGAGCGTTTTCTCTTGCTTCGAAGAGCGAAGGCGGGTATTATTCGCTTGTTTCGCGTACTTTGGAAAAGCCGTAAAGCGCGGAAAATCGACGTATTCGGCGCTTTTGCGCGCGCGACTTGGGAAAACCTTGCCGTCGACGCGTTCGGCCCGCTTTTGTTTTTTTCAAAAAGCCTTAAAATATAAAAAAAATCGACGAGCGCCGCGACGGCGTAAGCGTCGCTTTACTTTTCGACGCTTTGAACGTCGCCTCGTTTTCGCCGTTCTTATAACGGCGAACGCGGCGCCGCGTCGAAGTCGCGAACGGATCGCAACGTTGGAAAGGGGCGCGACCGACGGACGGAAGCGCCGACTCCCTACCAGGAACTCAATATCGATGAAAAAAGATTTTTTTAAAGAATACGGTTTTCGGATCGTGTTTGTCGTCGTTTTTCTCCTATCCTTCGTTTGGATGGGAACGAAACAGACGTTGCTAAGCAATTCGAACTCGGTCGAAGACTGGCTTCCTCCGAATTATAACGAAACGCGGGATTATCAATGGTATTTGAATCTCTTCCCGTTCGAAAGTTACGTCGTCGTTAGTTGGGAAGGTTGCGAAATCGGGGACGACCGCATCGAACTTTTCGCGCAAAAGTTAGTGCCGGCGCAGACGATCGACAACTTTTCGCTTGCGCCGCCGACCGCCGACTTTAAAGCCGACCTCGAGGTCGCGGAAACGCCCGACGAAGCGAAAGAAGCGTTGCGCGAACTCGTCGGAGGCGAAAAGAACGCTTCGACCGAAGCGCTCGTCGACGCGTCCGGCGCCGATTTGCCCGAGAAAACGGAGGAGAAAGTCGTCGCGAACGAGAATTATTTTAAGTCGGTAATGACCGGCCCTCGTTTGGCGCGCCTTTTGCGGGACACTTATCTTAAAATGCCGCAATATTCCCGCGTCGCGAACGACTCGGAAGCGTTAACGCGACTCGACGCGCAAATCTGCGAACGCCTAAAGGGCACTCTCGTCGGCCCGGACGGCAAAAGCACCGCGATGATTATCACCTTGAATAAAGGGAGACGCGACGGCAAGAGTTTGAAAGTTGTTCTTGAAAAGATTCGCGCTCTTTCGGTCGAATCGGGGCTTCCGGATACGACCGAAATTAAAACCGGCTCGATCGCGCGGCAAGCCGTTAAAAATTTTGTCGGAATGGTCGACGAAATGGTCAACGGACGCACGGTGCGGATGGACGGCGTTATTTTGGGCGGCCCGCCGGTCGACAACGTCGCGCTCGACTTGGAGGGGTCGCGCACTTTGATGCGTTTGGCCGGGATTTGCGCGATCGTCGGCGTTTCGATCGCGTTCGCGTGTTTGCGAAGCGTTCGACTGACGATATTCGTCTTTTGGATTTCGGCGCTCTCGGCCGGCGTCGCGTTGGCGCTCGTTTCGCTGACCGGCGGCACCTGCGACTCGATTTTGTTGAGTATGCCGGCGCTCGTGTACGTCTTGGGGATGTCCGGCGCCGTTCACTTGATCAACTATTATCACGACGCGATTCGCGAAGGCGGACTCGACGGCGCGACGGAGCGGGCGGTGCGACACGCGTTCACGCCGTGTTTCTTCGCGCAGTTGACGACGGCGCTCGGGTTGGGCTCGCTCTTCGCCGGGCGGCTCGTCCCGATCACGAAGTTCGGGTTTTACTCGGCGGTCGGCGTTTTGATGACGCTTCTTCTTCTTTTCCTTTACTTGCCGGCGTTGCTTTATTTTTATCCGTCGAAGAAGTTCGCGGCGCAACACGGCAAAAAGGGCGTCAACATCGGCGACTCGTTCTTCCGTAAGTTTTGGGACGCGATCGGCGGTTTCATTATTCGCAACAACTGGCTCGTTGTCGGCGCCTGCGCGGCGTTGATGATTTTCCTCGGGAGTTATTTGCCGTATATTAAAACGTCGGTCAAGATGATGAGTTTCTTCTCGGACAAAGCGGAGATTATCAAGCATTACGAATGGCTTGAGGAAAAGCTCGGGCCGTTGGTGCCGATGGAAGTAACGATTTGTTTTGACAACGAAAAAATGAAGCGTTATTCTTACGGGACGGCGGAGCGACTTTCGCTGATCGACTCGTTGAGCGAAAAGTTGAAGACGGAGCTTAAAGACGACGTCGGCGGAACGCTGTCGGTCGCGCTCTTTGCTCCGGAAGTCGACGCGTCGCGCGGCGGCGTGGTCGGGCGAACGACGTCGGCGGTCGTCGGGAAAGCGATCGACGACGCTCGCGACGAACTGCGCGACTATCTCGCGATCGAAGGAAATCCGACGCTCGACGAGTTGGCGGCGTTCCTTGAAGAACGGTCGGTCGCCGAACAAAAGGCGTTCGACGCTCGCGTCGCCGAGTTTGAGCCGACGCTGCGCGAAACCGCCGGCGCCGACGCGACGTTGGAAGCCGCGTTGACCGCGCTGGAAACGGCGAACGAAAACGACGCCGAAATCGACGAACGTTTCGCGGCGGTTCTCGCGCAACTGCAAAACTTTGCCGCCGACCGAAGCGCGAACGACAAACTTGTCGCCGAACGCGACGCGTTGGCAAATTGGCGCGATTATCTGGAAACGCAAGGCGTCGTCGACTTGCAATCCCTTTTGACCGCGACCGGCGGCGATCGTTCGTTGCGAAAAATGACGCCGGAAGAACAAGCCGCGTTGCGCGACGGAGCGAAGCGTTGGCAAAACGAACGCGGCGTCGAAGTTTGGCGAATCAGCGTGCGCGTTTGGTCGCTGAAAAAAGACATCGATTATTCGGCGTTCATCGACAACGTAAAGAGCGTCGTCGAACCGACGTTGGCGGAGGCGTCGCTGACGTTGACCGAAGGAGAAAACGCCGCGGCGAAGATTGAAGCGGCCCGCGCTTACGTCGCCGCGAATTTGCCCGAAGGCGAACCGAAACGCGTTAAAGACGACGAAGCCGTTCGCGACGCGAAATTTTTGACGCGCGAATTCGTTTTGCAAGACCTCTCCGACGAGGAAAAGGTTGAATTGCAAGATTCAATGGGCGCCGATCACAACGCCGACTGGATTTATCCGGCCGGGTTCGCGGCGAAGTACACCGGGATGGTGCCGCTCGTTTACAAAACGCAACACGAGCTGATCGCCGGGCTAACGTCGAGTTTGGTGATGGCGTTCTTTTTGATCGCGTTCGTTTTCGTCGTCATTTTGCGCAGCGTGCCCGCCGCTTTGATCGCGATGCTGCCGAATATTTTCCCGGTCGTGGTCGTCTTCGGGTTTATGGCGTGGGCCGGAATTTTGGTCGACGTCGGAACGATGATGACGGCGTCGGTCGCGCTCGGCGTCGCGGTCGACGATACGATGCACTATTTAACGTGGTTCTCGGAAGGCGTCGCGGCCGGAATGAAGCCGAAAGAGGCGGCGCTCAACGCGTATCGGCGCTGCGCGCCGGCGATGACGCAGTCGACGCTGATCGCCGGGCTCGGGCTCTTCTCGTTCGCGTTCAGCACCTTTGTGCCGACGCAGCGTTTCGGGATTTTGATGCTCGCGATTTTGTCGACGGCGTTGATAGGCGACCTGATTTTCCTTCCGGCGCTCTTGACGTGCAAGCCGTTCGGGCGATTCTTCGCTCGTCGCCGCCTCGGCGTTCGTCGCGAATTGGACGCGCCGCAAAAGTCGGAAACGACCGACGGAACGGCGAACGAACCGGAGGCGGCGACCAACTAACGCCGTCGAGCCGTCGGCTCGTCGACGCGAAAAGCCTCTTCGTCGAAAGACGGGGAGGCTTTAGCGTTTCTTGACGATAAGGCGCGTAAATTGGGAAAAACGCGGAAGAAAAAAGGAATCGCGTAAAAAAGAACCCCCGTCGCGTCGAACGAACGGGGGAAAAAGCGGAACGGCGAACGTCGCGGCGTCGGCGGTTAGTCGACGTAACGCTTAACGTAAATCGCGGACGCTTGGCCGACGTTTTGCGCGCAAATTTTGACGAACGAATCGCCGGTTGGGCCGCCGAATTCGCGAACCGCCGGAACCGGGCAGGCCGGGTCTTGTTCTTCGAGGTTCGCGACCGGAACGAGCGCGTTGTTTTGAAGAGCGAGAATCGCGGCGACCGTTTGAATCGCGCCGGAACCGCAACCGGGGTTCCCGAGGAGTCCGGCGAGCGCCGTCGTCGGAATCGAGTCGAGCGCGTCGCCGAAGACTTCGCGAAGCGCCGCCGCTTCCGCCGCGTCGAGCCGAACGTCGCCGCGGGCGTTCGCGGCGACGAAACCGACGTCGCTCGGCGAAATTCCGCACTTGCGCAGGAGCGCGCGAAGCGCCAAAACGATCGAATCGCGAGCGTCGTCGAACGTTTGCGCGATTTGACAGTCGTTCGACGTCCAGCCGTCGACGTCGCGAGCGTGCCGGAACGAACCGCGTCCGACGCCGCCGACGACTTCGGCGTAAATCGTCGCGCCCCGTTTTTTCGCCGATTCGAGGTCTTCGACGAAGAGCGCCGCGGCGCCTTCGCCCGGAATCGCGCCGTCGCGGCGTTTGTCGAACGGTCGCGAAACGCTTTCGGTCGAGCGGTCGAGAAGGGCGGCGCCCAACTCGCCTTCGTTCAGGAAAGCGGCGAGACGAACCGATTCGAGACGCGAACCGGTCGCGCCGACGAGCATCGCGTCCGTTTTGCCCGACTTGACCCGTTCGATCGCTTCGCCTAGCGCGACGCCGAACGACGCTTCGCGGTTGGTAACGTCGTGCGCCGACGCGTGCAGTTCGTTGTAAATAGTGATGTGGCTCGCCGGCATATTCGTCAAATATTTCAGCTGCCAAAGGGGCGTCATTTTCGTCAAACCGTTTTGCGGCCAACGCGGCATATCGAGGGAACCGTCGGCGGCGCGGCAAGCGAGAACGCCGTCGATCAACTCTTGCGGCGTCGTATAAATGTAGTCGGACGAAAACGAGACGCCGACGCGACGCGGCGGAAGGAGCCCGGTTTCGCGCGCTTCGTCTAAACGAGCGTCGGCGATCGCTTTTTGCGCCGCGGCGACGCCGAGTTGAATTTCGCGCGCCATCAACTTAATCCCTTTGCGAATCGCTTTCTTTTTCGCGTCGGGGAGTTCGCCGAAATCTTGAATTTTGCCGGTGAATTGATCGACGGGAGCGACGTGCGAAACCGGATACGGTTCGTCGGCTTTCGTCGGACGAACGCCGGAGCGACCTTCGCGGCAACCGGCCCAAAGTTCTTCGAGAGTCGTTCCCAACGAACTGACGACGCCCATACCGGTAACGACGACGCGTCGCGGCGAAATTTGTTCTGTCATATCGATGCGCGTTTTAATCGAGAAAATTAAGACGGGGAAACGTCGAGCGTCCGACGGCGTTAACGTTGTCCGACGACGCTTGATTTTCTCAAGTATAGCGCTCTTTTTCGTTCGCGTAAAGGAGCCCTAAAAATTGTTTCGGCATTTTAAACCGGCGTCGGCGTCCGGTATTGTCGATTTTGCGTCTTATCGGGGTTCCGGCGCCGCGTTCGTCGGAGCGCCGGAGGGCGCGACGATTTCGAGCGAACGTCGCCCGTCGGCGAGTAGAACGCCGGTTTTCGCGTCGAGCAATTCGAAGTCGAGGTCGACGACGCCCGGTTTTTCGGCGACAAGGTCGACGTTAAGCGCGAATTCGGAACGCGGCTCCAAGCGCTTGCCGAGCCGGAAGACGGCGCGGCGGTTCGACTCGACGTCGGCGCCCGTCGGCGAGGAAGCGGAGTCGGCGGAGGTCGCGAACGAGAGTTCGGGCGGCAGGTCGAGCGCGACTTCGAGTTCGTTCGGCTCGATCGCGAATTCTTCGAAGTTGCGAACGACCGCTCGGTAAACGAACGGGACGCCGACGCGCGCTTGGGACGTCGCGGCGCCGACGGAACCGTCCGGACGGCGTTCGACGACCGGAAGATTTTGGGGGAAAACGCTCGCGCTTTCTTCCGAAAGGCGGGACGATCGAGCGCTTTGGCGAGACTCGGCGCTTTGAGCGGTCGGGGCGTTTTGCGAGGACGGGGAAGATTCGGCGCTTTGGGCGGCGGAGGCGACCGTTATCGGAAGGACGTCGGTCGTCAGGAGGTCGCCGTTTTCTCGAAACGCGTAAAAAGCGAGCGCTTTCGGGCCCGGCGCGTCGGCGACGAGGCGAACTTTGTAAACGACGTCCGCGAGTTCGGCGAGGGGCGCGGCGGGGTAAGCGACGTCGGCTCGGCGCGTTCCGTCCGGCAACAGGAGGTCGAGACCGGGACGGGCGACGAGTTTGACGACGACTTTTTCCTCTTCCGAAGACGCCGCGTTCGCCGCGTCGCCGCGACTCGGAATCGTCAACGCGAAGCGCGCTTCGAACGGCGTTCCGGCCTTCGGGGTCGCGGGAACGAGCGGGGAGTTTTCTTGGTCGCCGTCGTTCTTTTCGTCGTCGAAATCGGCGGAGACTTCGCGAAGGCGGGGCGTCGGCGCGACGTTTTCGGCGGGCGGGAAACGGAACGCGACCGTTTCGTTTGTCGGCGCGGACGCGGCGGCGATCTCGACGACGGAACCGTCGAATCCGTCGGCGACCGGGGAAACGGGGAGGGAAACGGCTCCGAGGGCCGGTTGTTGCGCGGCGGGGTCGGGGTTGGACGTCGGCGACTCGACCGGCGGCGTTCCGTCGGCGGGAAGAGGGGCGGGCGTCGGCGTCGGCGATTCGACCGGCGGCGTCGTTCCGAGCGGTTGCGGCGCGGGAGCGGTCGTCCCGGCGCCTTGCGTCGGCGCGGCGCCGGAACCGGAATTTTGCGCCAACATTTGAACTTCGCATTCCGCGAGCAACGGTTCCGGCGTTTCGCGAACGAGATAAAAGCCGAGCGTTTGCGACGAATGAGGCGCGAGATTGGGCAAACGCCAAACGACGCGACCGTTTTCGATTTTGGTCGGAGTCGTTTCGCCGCGAACGAACGTCGTGTTCGAAGGAATAATAAGGATAAGGTTGGCGGAATTGGGGAAATCGGAGTTGTTCGTAATCGTCGCGGTTCCCTTAAATTCGGAGCCGACCGCGACGGACGACGGCAAATCGAGTTTCGCGCTGATCGGGGCCGCGTGCGTCCAAGAGAGCGCGAAGGTCGCTTTTTCGACCGGAATCGATTTTTGATCGGCGTCGGCCGGGCGCAAGACCGTCGCCGAAACGCGAGCGAAACCGCCGGTCGCGTTCTTTTGCCGAACTTGAACGCGAGCGACGCCGTCGGCGTCCGTCAACGCGTCGACGACGCGGGCGTCGTTCGGGCCGAGAACGACGTCGCCGGAAAGCGCTTCGTAACGGACGATCCAACCGGGGCGCGGGTCGAGGTTGGTGCGTCGTCGAACGTCGGTCGCGAGCGTCGCTTCCGAGCCGATCGGGAACGCTTGCGACTTCGGGAAGCGGAACGCCGCGTCGATCCAATGAATCTCGGCGGAGGCTTTGCGACGTTCCCAGTTGTCGATTTCGTCGGAGAAGACGAAAACGGAGCTGACGCCTTCCTCCTGCGATTGAACGCTCGCCCAAGTTTGCCCGCGGAGGATGGTATTGTCGTCGCGCGGCGTTTCGGTGCCGCGGTGAATTCGCCAAAGTTTGTCGGTCGTTTCGGTCGTTAGATAACGGTCGTCGACGCGTTTTTCCGTTTTTCCGGTCAAATTAAGGCAACAGGAACGGTCGTCGGGGTTCGCCGCCAAAAACGTTCCGACGCCGTCGAGGCTCCATTCGATTTTTTCGCCGACGCGGAGATACGTCGAGTCTTCGCCGACGAAACTTGCGACCAAAACGATTTCGGTTCCGATCGGCGCCGCGATCGTACTCGGTTCGAGAACGACGACCGGGCCCGGCCCCGGGAGTTTTTTCGGGAAAAGAACGCCGCCGTTCGGACGTTGCGTCGCCCAAACGTAATCCTTTAAGTCGACGCCGGCGACGCGCGCTTGGGCGAGTTCGCTTTCGGTCGGTTCCCAAGGATTTTTGCGTTCGGTCGAGGCGAGCGCCGCTCGGTTGACGATTTCTCGTTCCGCGCTCGACGAAAGACGCTCGACGTTCGACTTGTCTTTCGAGGAAAAGAGACAAGAGCCGTCCAGGCAAGAATCTTTAAAAAGATTGTCGGAACTTGCGCAACCGAGCGTCGAGACGGCGCAAAGGAGCGTCGCGCCGAAAATCGACGCGAACAAACGAACGCCGCCGCGCGGGTCGCGTCGTTGCGAACCGGCGAAAGAGGCGCGTTGAAGGGCGAAAAGCGTCGGCATTGTTGCGTTGGGTAAAATAGGGGAAGCGAAGGGGGCGAAAAAGGCGAGCGATTGAACCGACGAACGGTCGAGCGCAAGACGCGACGGGAAACGAAAGCGCGCGACGGCGAACGTCGCCGGACGTAAAAACGGAACGGCCGTTTCGACCGAAACGCTCGGCAAAACCTCTCTACTTTGATATTTTACCCGTTTTTTCCAGTTTGACAAAAATTTTTCTTCATTTTTTCTCAAGTTTTCGCGTTTTTTTGTCGACGGTCGGCGTTGCAACCGTTACCGTCGACGCGTCGGCGAGGAAATTTTGATGAAAAACGTCGTGTTAAACGTCGGAGGTTTCAAAAATGTAAAAACGTTTAATAAAAGCCGTCGGTTTTAGTGTTAAAGTTTGCGCGTTTTGCCCGGCTTTTGCCGTTGGAGCGCGGCGTTCGGGTTGGGGAAACGAGGTCGCCGCGATTCGACAAAATTTCGACGCGGGCCTTTTTTTTTCGCCGAACTCGCTTATATTAATAAGGAGAAAATCGACGCCGCCGACGGTCGAAGCGCCGGGCGGTTTTTCCCGCGAACGTCCTTTGAACGAACGAAACGAAAATGCCGACGAAAGAAAACGCCGCCGAAAATTTAATTCCCGTCGAAACGCCGAGCGCCAAATCGGCAAATAATCCCGCCGTCGACGCCGCGCCCGACGCTTCCGCTTCTCCGTCGTCCGTCGAAGTCGGCGAAATTTGCCCGTTGGAAACGGCGACCGAGAAACCGGCGTCCGTCGTCGCGGTCGAGAAACTGGTCGCCGAGATCGCCGCTCGCGCCGACGCGCCGACGCCCGGTTGGACGTTTTCGGTCGCGTCGCTCGGCTGCCCGAAAAACTTGGTCGACGCGGAGACGATGGTCGGGCGCTTGACCGCGTTGGGGGGCGAAATGGCGCCGGACGCGGAGAACGTCGACGTTTTCCTCTTGAACACTTGCGGTTTCTTGCGCTCCGCTCGCGACGAAGCCGCCGAGTTTATCGCCGAAGCGGTCGCGGAGAAGGCGGCGGGGGGCGTTCGCTTCCTGTTGGTTTCCGGTTGCGCGGTCGTTTCGGACGGCGAAGAATTGGCGGCGCGCTTCCCGGAAGTCGACGCTTGGCTGAGTCCGTTCGACGAAGCGAAAATCGTCGACGTCGTTTGCGAACTCTTCGCGCAAGAAGGCGAAACGAAGGCGCATTGCGTCGCGGCGGAAGACGCGCAAACGACGGGAGACGGCGAAAATAGCGAAGACGCGCAAGTTGGGGAAACGGGCGAAACGCCGGTCGTCGTCGCGCCGTCGCGTTTCCTTTACACGCCGTCGCGGTATTTGACGCTCGACGATTCGCTCCGAACGCCGTTGACGGCGCCGAACGTCGCTTATTTGAAGATCGCGGACGGTTGCGACCGCTTCTGCACGTATTGCGCGATTCCGAAAATTCGCGGGCGGTTCGTTAGCAAGCCGCTCGAAACGATCGTCGACGAAGCGGAGCGGTTGGCGGTCGCGGGCGTTCGCGAACTCGTTTTGATCGCGCAAGAAACGACGTTCTGGGGGAGCGACCTCTTCGGCGAGCCGCGTTTGGCGCAATTGTTGGCGACGCTCAAGGAGAAAAACTGGTTCGACTGGATTCGCGTCCTTTACACGTATCCGCAACATTGGGGGAGCGATTTGACGTCGCTTTACCGCTTGGAAGCGCCGGGAACGACGTCGATTTTGCCTTACGTCGACGTTCCGCTGCAACACTGCAATTCGGAGTTGCTCAAAAAGATGAACCGTCGCGTCGACAAGGCGCAAACGGAGGATTTGTTGGCGAAACTCCGCGAAGAGATTCCGGGGCTCGTCTTGCGAACGTCGTTGATCGTCGGTTTCCCGGGCGAAACGGACGCGGCGTATCAAGAGCTGGTCGATTTCGTCGAAAAGTGGAAGTTCGAGCGCGCCGGCGTCTTCGAGTTCTCCGCGGAACCGGGAACGCCCGCCGCCGCGATGGACGGTCAAGTTCCGGACGAGATCAAGCGCCGTCGACTCGACCGTATTTGCGCGAAGCAAGAGCGGATTTCGCGCCGCTTCGCTCGGAGCTTTATCGGGCAAACGGTCGACGTAATGCTCGACTCGCGCGGCGTTTCGGACGGCGGAACGACGATGCGCAACGTGTGCGTCGGGCGGACGTACGCGGAGGCGCCGGACGTCGACCCGTTGGTGTATGTTACCGGGCGGGACTTGGAGGTCGGGAGCGTCGTTCGTTGCGAAATCGTCGACGCGCAAGGGCTCGACCTGATCGCGGTGCCGGTCGACCCGGAGAAGATTTTCGTTTCGAAGGACGAGCGTCGAATCGCCGCCGAACGCGAGGAAGCGGCGCGTTTCCGCGAACTTGGGCTCGAACCGCCGAAAAAGCAAGCGCCGAAAAAAACGTCGAACGGCCCGAAAGGCGGTAAAAGCGGCGGT
>JAFSFF010000220.1 GCA_017435375.1 Thermoguttaceae bacterium | reverse complement strand
GCGTACTCTTGAACGCGACGCGTTAAAGAACCCGAACTACCTCCGCAAAACGGTCGAGTTTTCGAAAAAACTCGAATTTAGCGTCGACGAATTGGAACGTATCGAGAAAATCGAGTGTCGCGTCGTCGAGAAAAACTCAAAAATGGACGCGTTTTATCGAAATTTAGAGCGAGAGTTGAATAAAGCGCCGGAAAACGTCGATTTCAACGCGTCTTAAAGGGCGTTTGAAGGCGTCGCCCCCGCTTGACGCTTTGAATGTCGGGAGTATAATGAAAACGTTTCGTTCCGCCGCGGCGTTTTTGCGCTTTCGAGGCGGGGCCGTTTCGAGAAAATCGTTTCTTTATCATCGAGGTAGACATGACGCAAGAATCGCCCAAGGCCGCGCAAGCGCCGAAAACGATGTACGATAAAATTTGGGAAAAACACTTGGTTCACCAAGAAGCGAACGGCGACGCGATTCTTTACATCGATCAGCAGCTCTGCCACGAAGTTACCAGTCCGCAAGCGTTTGAAGGGCTCCGGATGGCCGGTCGCAAAGTCCGCCGCCCGGAAAAGGTGATGGCCGTCCAAGACCACAACGTTCCGACGACCGACCGCTCGAAACCGATCGAAGACCCGATTTCGCGCAAGCAAATCGAAACGCTCCGCGCCAACTGCAAGGAATTCGGCATTCGTCTTTACGACGTCGGCGATATCGAGCAAGGCGTCATTCACGTCGTCGGGCCGGAACAAGGCTACACGCGCCCGGGGATGACGATCGTTTGCGGCGACAGCCACACCGCCACGCACGGCGCTTTCGGCGCGCTCGCGTTCGGGATCGGCACCAGCGAAGTCGAACACGTCCTCGCGACCCAAACGCTCCGCCAAAAGAAGAGCAAAACGATGCGGATCACCGTCGACGGAACGCTCGCGCAAGGCGTTACGGCGAAAGACCTTATCCTTTACATTATCGGCAAAATGACGACCGCGGGCGGCGCCGGGTACGTCGTCGAGTTCGCGGGCGAAGCGTTCCGCGCGCTCTCGATGGAAGGCCGCATGACCGTCTGCAATATGGCGATCGAAATGGGCGCGCGCGCCGGGATGATCGCGCCGGACGAAACGACGTTCGAGTACTTGCGCGGTCGCAATTTCGTTCCGAAGGGCGCCGATTTCGACGCCGCCGTCGCCGAGTGGAAGACGCTCGCGACCGACGAAGGCGCTTCGTTCGATAAAGAAGTTCGTTTCGACGCCGCCGACGTCGAGCCGACCGTTACTTGGGGGACGAACCCGGCGCAAAGCGTTCCGGTCGGGGCGAACGTGCCGAGTCCGGACGATTTCGCGAACGCCGACGAAAAGAAAATGGCGAAAGCCGCGCTTGAATATATGGCGCTCGAAGCGGGCGCGCCGATGACGTCGATCAAGCTCGACTGGGTCTTCATCGGCTCCTGCACGAACGGTCGCATCGAGGACTTCCGCGCCGCGGCGGCGGTCGTCAAGGGGTACAAAGTCGCCGACGGCGTTCGCGCGATCGCCGTTCCGGGGAGCGGAATCGTCAAGAAACAAGCGGAAGAAGAAGGGCTCGACAAAATCTTCGTCGAAGCCGGATTCGAATGGCGCGAACCGGGGTGCAGTATGTGTTTGGCGATGAATCCCGACCGCTTGCAACCGGGCGAACGTTGCGCGGGCACGAGCAACCGCAACTTCGAAGGTCGAATGGGGAAGGGCGGACGGACGCACTTGGTTTCTCCGGCGACCGCCGCGGCCGCCGCGATCGCGGGCCGTTTCGTCGATATTCGCGAATGGAAGTATAACTGACGCGACGGTTTAGGAAGCGTTTGGCGGCGAGGCGCGGTTTCGTCGCCGAACGGAATTTTCCCCTTATATTAATAAGGGGCGTTTTTTCCCGGTATATAAGCGAATCGAATCCGAATACAAAGGTTGAAATATGCAAGCGTTTATCAAACACGAAGGTTTGGTCGTCCCGATGGATCGCAGCGACGTCGACACCGACCAACTCGTCCCGAAACAATTTTTGAAGCGCGTCGAACGAAGCGGTTTCGGCAAATTCCTCTTCTTCGACTGGCGTTACCTGAACGACGAATACGAAGAAAATCCGGAGTTCGAGCTGAACCGTCCTGAGTTCCGCGACGCGACGATTTTGCTCGCTCGCCGCAATTTCGGTTGCGGTTCGAGCCGCGAACACGCGCCTTGGGCGGTCGCCGACTACGGCTTCCGCGTCGTTTTGGCGTCGAGCTTCGCCGACATCTTTTACAATAACTCCTTCAAAAACGGGTACTTGCCGGCTCGCTTGACCGAAGAGCAAATCGAAGAACTGTTCCAACGCGAAGCGAAGTTTCGTCCGTACAAACTGACGGTCGACCTCGAAAATTGCGTTATTACCGACGAACACGGACTCGAAATGAAGTTTGAAATCGACGCTTTCCGTCGCGAAAATCTTCTCAACGGTTGGGACGATATTGGGCTGACCCTCCGTTACGAGGAAAAAATCGCCGAATACGAGAAGGCGAACGGCGTCGTTTGACGAACGCTGTTGAAATTTGAGCGAAAACGGACGGAATCAAAGAACCTTGAAAAAACGGAGCGGCGGCGATGCGAAAGAAGGCGATTTTGCTGGGGAACGGGAAGCGTCAAGGCGTTTTGCAAGGCGTCGAAACGTTGCGCCCGGAGATTGAAAGCGAAGTCGACGTCGTCGCGTCCGACTTTGAGGATAAACTCGATTTGTCGGAAATCGAAGCCGATTTGGCGATCGTTTTCGGCGGCGACGGCTCGGTCTTGCGCGCCGTTCGTCAAATGAACGAACGTCAGCTTCCGGTTCTTTCCGTTAACTTGGGGACGCTGGGCTTTTTGGCAAGTTTGAATCCGGACGAAGTCGGGGCGTTTTTGCGTTCCGACGCGTTCCGAAATTTCGAAGTTCGCGACCGTCGGCTCCTAATTTGCTCCACTTGGCGGCGCGTTTTGGACGGAAAAGTCGATTCGACCGTTAAAGTCGGGAACTGCGAACGCTCGTCGGGTTGCGGTTGCGGTTCGGAAAATTGCGGCGATTTTCTCGTTCCGGTTTCAAGCGCTTCGACGCTGAAAAACTGGGCCGCTCCGTCGAACTGGAATCCCGGTTCGACCGATCGCGTTTGCGTCGCGAGCCGCCTCGTCGTCAACGAAGCGGCGTTTCTGGCCGGGCCGCCGTTCACAACCGCGACGCTGGACTTGGCGATCGACGGCGCTCGGGTAACGACGTTTCGCGGCGACGGTCTCATCGTCGCGACGCCGGTCGGGTCGACCGGACACAGCCTTTCCGCGGGCGGGCCGATTCTTCGCAACGACTTGGACGCCGTTCTTGTGATGCCGTTAAGTCCGCAAACGCTGAACTTCCGTCCGGTGATCGACTCCGCGTCGCGGGTTTACGAGATGCGCGCGTTGGCCGGGGAGGTTTACTTAGTGATCGACGGCGAATCGCGGCAAAAGCTGACGCCGGACGATTTGGTCGTCGTCCGTAAGGCGCCGTTCTCGTTCCGAATGATCAACGTGCCGTCGAACCGTTATTACCGCAACCTGCAGCGCAAACTTGGTTGGGCGACCGACGCGCTGGCGTGCAGTCGCGATTTTTTTGACGCTAAATGGAGTAAATAACGTCGACGGAACGCGCTAAATAGCGGCGATCGGCGGCGGCGAGTCTGAACGGCGACCGACGCGACTGGAAAACGCGAAGCCGATTTTTAAAAGAAAATCGGCTTCGCGTTTTTTTCTTGAAATAGCGATGTTTTCTTGAACGCGTCGTTTCCGTTTGGCTTTGGGCTCGGCGGGCAAAAAGTCGGTTATTCTTGATCTTGACGATGCGAAAGGCGGTTGGGGAACGCGAACGTTGTCGACGCGAGGCGTTTTTTTTCGATTTTTGGGAAAATTTCGGCGTTTCTTCTGATTTGCCGCTTTAAAACCGCCGCGCGATTTGGTAAAATCGGCGATATATTATTCGGCGCGAACGTTTGAACGGCGTTTTTCTGTTTTTGACGGGAGGCGGGCGAGAGCGTTCGGCGGCGTCGAGCGCGTTCGTTTCTTGACGGACGGCGTTTGGTATTTGCTTAGCTAATATTGGAATAAGGAAAGATTATGGCTTCGTTAAATCGTCGTCAATTCATCGGTCTCGGCGTCGCGGCGGGCGTCGCTTCGTGTTTCCCGGCTCCGGCTCAAATTGTTCGCGGCGCCAACGAACGAATTCGACTCGGGTCGATCAGCTGCGGCGGTCGCGCCAACGAACTCCTCGGCGGATTCGCGCCGATGCCGGAAATCGATATCGTCGCCCTTTGCGACCCGGACTCGAGCCGCGTCGAATCGACGAAAAAACGTTTCGAAAAAGCGAAAACGTTTTCCGACCCGCGCGCCCTCCTCGACGATAAAGATATCGACGCGGTCATCGTCGCGACTTGCGACCATTGGCACTGCCTCGGCGCCATTTGGGCGATGGAAGCCGGGAAAGACGTTTACGTCGAAAAACCGCTCGCGCACTCGATTTGGGAAGGCCGCCAAACCGTCGCCGCCGCCCGCAAATACAAGCGCGTCTGCCAAGTCGGGATGCAACAACGCAGCGACAAAATGCAAGCGGAAATCAAAAAGTTCCTGCACGAAGAAAAAGCGCTCGGCAAAATTCTCGCCGCTCGCGTCAACCATTACAGCCCGCGCAACCCGATCGGCAAACGCGCGACCCCGATGGAATTCCCGAAAAACGTCGACAAAAACCTTTGGCTCGGCCCGGCGGCGGATCTTCCGATTTACCGCGACAAACTCCAATACGACTGGCACTGGGACTGGAACACCGGCACCGGCGAAATGGGGAACTGGGGCGTTCACGTCCTCGACGACTGCCGCAACAACGTCTTGCTCGACTCGCTCGCCTTCCCGAAACGCGTTTTCGCCGGCGGGTCGCGCTCCGGTTACAACGACGCCGGGGAAACGCCGAACATTCACTTCGTTTACTTCGACGCGGGCGAAATCCCGGTCGTTCTTGGACTTTCGACGCTCGCGATGAAGGGCTCGAAGTCCGCGGGCGACCGTCAAGGCCCCGGCAGCGGGTACGTCGCGTTCTGCGAAGGCGGGACGCTCGAAGGCCAACGCGGAAGCGCCAAAGCGCTCGATAAAGACGGCAAGGTTATCAAGACGTTCAAGGGCGACAGCGGCCAACGCGATCACCAACGCAACTTCGTTCAAGCCGTTTTGGCGCAAGACCCGACGATGCTGAACGCCGAAGTCGAAATCGGGAAAGCGACGAGCGAATGGTGCAACTTGGCGAACATCGCGTTCCGTTGCGGCAAGACGATGACGCAAGACGACGTCGCCCGCGTCGCCGAAGCCGGAGCGAGCGCCGGGAAACCTTGGCAAGACATTTTGGCGAGCGCCGAAAAGACGCTCCGTTCGAACGGTATTTCGATGGTCGATTCGGAAATTCGCGTCAGCCCGACGATGACGTTCGACGGCGACAAATGCCAATTCGTCGGCGAAATGGCGGAAATGGGGAACTCGTTCCTCAAACGCGAGTACCGCGCGCCGTTCGTCGTTCCGGAAATCGTCTGATTTTCCGATTTTCGAGCGAATTTAGCGATAATCAAAGCGTCGCTTCTTGACGGCGGCGCTTCTTAACGCGCGCTTTAACGTCGAAGACGGAGCGAAACCGAACCAGTCGCGGCGAAACGACTCGTTGGGGCGTTCCGCGCTTCGGCGTCGGGCGGTCTTTTCTTGCGTTGTTGGGAAAACGAGGCGTTTTGAACCGACGTTTGGTTTTCGAGAACGGAACTCAGAACCGTTGGAAACGCGTTTGAAGCGCAACCCCGAGCCGCAAAATCGTTTTAATCGTTAAAACCGTCGAGTTTTTCTTGAAGAATTTTCGTTTTCATCGGGCGGTTCGGGAGTTCGCGAACGTACCGCGGGACGGCGTAACCGGGGAGCCGCTCGCCGAGTCGACGAACGATTTCGAGTCCGCGTTCGGGCGAAACTTCGAACGCCGCCGCGCCTTGCGTTCGGTCGAGTTGGTGCAGGTAATAGGGCAAAACGCCGACGTCGATCAACTTTTCGAAGAGGGCGGCCAACGCATCGACGGAGTCGTTAACGCCTTGAAGTAAAACGGTTTGCGACGTTAAAATATATCCGCGTCGCCGGAGCGAAAGAAGAGCGCGCTCGACCTGCGAATCGATTTCGTTCGCCGAATCGACGTGCAACGTCAGATGCAAAACGAGCGGAAGACGCGTCGAGTCGGAGGGGCCGGAGTCGGGCGCTCGGGCGAACTCGTCGGCGCTCGGGAAGTCGTCGCCGATTCGACCGGGGCACAAAACGGGGACGCGGGTGTGAAAACGGACCCTCTTAACACTTTCGATTGTTCTGATATAATGGAGGAGCGTTCTTAGTTCGGCGTCGTCGAGCGTCAGCGGGTCGCCCCCGCTAAAAATGACCTCCGAGATCGACGCGTCGGCGCGAACGCCCGCGAAAATCCGGTCGAAATGAGCGCGAGCGACGTCGGCGACGTTGAGAGCGTTCGCGGCGTTCGATTCCGGCGTCGGCGACGCGTCGAGCGAACGGTTCGAACCGCCGTCCGGAGAATCGTTAAAACCGTCGCGACCGTCCGTCGGAAGCGGGAAAAGCGCCCGATTTTTCGGAAAATGACGGCGGAAACAGAAGCGGCAACGCGCCGCGCAAGCGTTCGTCGTCAGCGCAAGAACACGTCCGGCGTATTTTTGCAGCAGGCAAGGCGCGTCCGGGTAGGCGAGTTCGCCCTGTTCGCAAAGCGGGTCGGTTTCGAATCCCGGAACGACGTCGAGTTCGTTCGGACGCGGCAAAAACTGCCTCAAAAGCGGGTCGTTCGGGTCGCCTTTGCGAATGCGAGAGAGCGCCGACTCCGGAAAAAGGAAGGGAAAAGCGCGCGCCGCTTCCCGAGCGTCTTTCGCAAAGTCGTTCGGGAGTTCCAAACGTCGGCAAAATTCGTCGACGTCGACGATGAAACGCGTTTTTAACGTTTTTTCCAACGCGGAAAGCGAACGGCGTTCGTAAAAATCGGAAACGGCGGTCTGCATAACGGCAAAACTCCGGCGAAAGCGAGTGAAAATGGATAATCGTTCAAAAATATTCGTTTTCAAAAACTCGATAAACGCCGGGTCGAGAGCGTCGTCAAAGCGTCGCGTTTGGGAACGCTCGACCCTAAATTGAAAAACAGCGAAATCAAACGATTTTGAAACAATAATTCCCAATCGACTCCATCGAAACGAAGGAAAACCCAATGCCATCTTACAACACCAGCGAATTTCGTAAAGGCCTGAAAGTCCAAATTGACGGAAATCCGTTCATTATGGTCGAATGCCAATTTGTCAAACCGGGTAAGGGCCAAGCGCTTTACAAGTGCAAACTCCGCGACCTGAACCGCGGCACGATTCTCGAACGCACGTACAAAAACGGCGATTCGCTCGAAGGCGCCGACATTCACGAAGCGGACGTCTCCTTCCTTTACGAAATGGGCGGCACGTACTTCTTTATGGAACAAGAAACGTTCGAACAATACGAACTCCAAAAGGAAGCGCTCGACGACGCTTGGAAGTACCTCCTTCCGGAAATGCCGTGCAAAATGCTCCTTTACAACAACAACCCGATCGGGATCACCCCGCCGAACCACGTCGTTCTGAAGGTCGAGTACACCGAACCGGCCGTCCGCGGCAACACCGCGACGAACGTTACGAAACCGGCGAAACTCGAAACCGGCGCCGAAATCATCGTCCCGAACTTCGTCGAAACCGGCGAAGTCATCAAGGTCGACACGCGCACGAACGAATATGTCGAACGCGTTAAGTGATTTTCGCTTAATAGGTTGAGACGACTAAAAAACGAGGCGACGAGGCGGCTCCCGTTTTCGCGTCTCGTTTTTTTATTGCGAACGTTGAAAAATCGCGAAAATTTTGGAGAAAATTTCCGCTTTGACGTCGCGTCGGCGTCGCAAACGACGTAAAGCGTTAAAAAGGGCGTAACGAACCGCTTTTTGAAAACGCGATAAACGTGACGTTAAATAATGTGGACGACGTAACGGCGGCGATGAATGAAAAACGGCGCTGGAATAAGGAAATCAAACGATGAGCGCGAAGGATTCGATTCGGTACTTAGTTTTCGACATTGAGAGCGTCGCCGACCCGGCGTTGATCGCCGCGACGCGAACGAATTTTGAAACGGAGCCGGCGCAGGCGCTCCGCGAATATCGCGACGAGTTGATGGAAAAGAAGGGAAGCGACTTCATTCCGCATACGTTCCAAGTTCCGATTTCGTTGGCGTTAGGGAAGGTGCGCGACGACTTTTCGCTCGCCGACATAACCGTCTTGCGCGTCGAGGACGGCGGCCCGCGCAAGATTTGCGAACGTTTTTGGGACGGTTGGCGCTATTACGACCGTCCGACGTTTGTTACCTTCAACGGGCGCGGGTTCGACGTGCCGTTGATGGAGTTGACGGCGTTTCGGTACGGAATTCCGATTCCGGAGTGGTTCGCGGTCGACAAGCGCAGTTTCGACCAGCCGCGCAACCGTTACGGCTCGGCGCATCTCGATTTATACGACTTCCTGACGAATTTCGGCGCGACGCAATTCGTTTCCGGCTTGAACGTCGCGGCGAAAATCTTGCGTAAACCGGGTAAAATCGGGACTAAGGGCGATATGGTGCAAGATATGTTCGACGCGGGCGAGTTGGACGAGATTCACCGTTATTGCCGTTGCGACGTGTTGGACGCGTATTTCGTCTTTTTGCGAACGCAGGTTCTTTGCGGTCGAATAACGCCGGAGCGCGAAGCGGAGTTGGTCGAGGAGACGCGCCGTTTCTTGGAGGACGAATCGGTTAACGAACCGATTTACGCGACTTATCTCGACGCTTGGGATTCGGCGGACGCGTATTTTGCCGAAAACGACCTCGTCGCCGAACGCGTCGAGGCGGCTAAACAAAACCGCGTTTGAATTGTCTGAAAAAAGTTGCGATTTTGTTGGAATCAAAAACTGCTAGTCGGCGACGGCGAATAATGAAAGCGGGCGATAAAATGAGCGAAAAAACGACGAAAAAAACGACGATTCTCGCGCTTGATTTGGGCGGGTCGAAAATGTTGTCGGCGTTGGTCGACGTTTCCGAGTCGGCGGACGGCGGGCGTTCGACCAAATTGCGCGGCGTCGCAAGGCGAGCGTTGACGCAAGACGCCGGTCGCGACGGCGTTTGGGCGGCGATTCTCGACGCGACCGCCGAGACGTTCGGAAAAACCGGCGAAAGTTGGGACGCCGTCGACTCGATCGGCGCGACGATTCCGGGCGTCGCCGACCCGAAGCGCGGTTATTGGGTTTACGCGCCCTTTTCCGGAATCGCCGATTTCCCGTTGGCCGACGAGTTGCGCGCGCAATTCGGCAAGCCGGTTTTTGCCGACAACGACGTCAACGCTTGTGCTTGGGCGGATAAGGTTTTCGGCGTGTGTCAAGACGTCGATAATTTCGTCTGGATAACGATCAGCAACGGGATCGGCGGCGGCCTCGTCCTCGACGGAAAGGTTTACGCGGGCAAGTTTTCCGGCGCGGCGGAGATCGGGCACTTCAACGTCGTCGAGAACGGCGGCGCCCTTTGCGGTTGCGGGAATCGCGGCTGTCTCGAAGCGACGGCGGCGGGCCCGGGAATCGCGCGGCGGTACCGCGAGCTGGTGAAGGACGTCTTCGACGGAATTGACGCGGCGTCGTCCGGGTTGCGCGCCGACTGGTTGCGTTACTTGGAGTCGACCAATGCGAACGCAAACGCCGGGCTTGCGTTGGCGCAAAGCGCGACCGCGGCAAGCATCGCCGACGAAGCGCGGCGCGGAAATCCGCTCGCCGTCGAAGTTTACAACGCGACCGGGCGATACGTCGGGCGGGCGGCGTCGTACGCGGCGAACCTTGTCAACCCGGAAAAGATCGTGATCGGCGGCGGCGTCGCCGGTTCGTTCGATCTCTTTTACCCGGCGCTTTGGGAGACGTTCGAGCGCTGTCTCTTTAAAGCGACGAATAAGGCGTTAACGGTTGAAAAAACGGGACTTGGGTACGAGGCCGGGTTGATGGGCGCGGCGTCGCTGGCGTTCGCGCCGTATTGTTGACGCGGCGTCGTTTGGAGAAGAAAGACGATAATGCGTACCAGCTTGCGCGAAGGGAAAAAAAAGGCGAGCGCGACGAAGCGTCGGAATCAAGAAACGCGGAGCGGAAAAGGCGCGTCGCCGGTCGTTATTCTCGCCGACGGCGAATTTCCGCAAAGCGAGTCGGCGCAACGCTTTATCGTCGACGCTCCGACGTTGGTTTGTTGCGACGGCGCGGCGGAAAAGGCGGTCGCGTTCGGGCGCGAACCCGATTGGATCGTCGGCGACCTCGACTCGGTTCCGGAGGCGTTGAAGGCGCGGTTCCGCGACCGGCTCGTTCGCGTCGCGGAACAGGAGACGAACGATCTCGACAAAGCGTTCCGATTTTGCGTCGAGCGCGGTTGGACGGAGCTTGCAATTCTTGGCGCGACGGGACTTAGAGCCGATCACGCGCTCGGGAATATTTCGCGGTTGGCCGACTTCGCCCGCGTCGCGCCGTCGATTCGACTGATCGACGACTTCGGCGTTTTTCGGGTCGCGCTCAAAAGCGGAACGTTTGCGTCGCGTCCCGGCGAGCAAATTTCGATTTTTAGTTTCGACCCGACGCAAGCGATTACGTCGCAAGGGTTAAAGTATCCGCTGAACCGTTTGAAACTGCCGCGTTGGTCGACCGCGACGCTGAACGAAGCGCTCGGCGAGTCGTTTTCGCTCGAATTTGACGCCGTGTCGCCGCTTCTTCTCTTTTTCGCGAACGAACTTAAAAAAAGTTGACGCGGCGTCAAAACGGCGAAGCGGAGGAAAGCGGCGAAACCCTCGCGGTTCCCTTGCTTGAAACGACGCGTTAACGAGTTGGCGGGGCGAGAGAAAGCGGGAGAACGTCGCGGCGTCAAACGCTAGGCGGCGGCGCGGTTATTCTTCGTCGAACTCGTCTTCGTCGACGTAGCCCCAGTACTCGTCGTAAAGCGTACCGACGTCGGACGTTACGTTCTCGACTTAAATGGAGCGCAGGCGACCTTTCGCGGTTTGGAGGTTTTGGCGTTGCGCGGCGAATTTGTTCGACGGCGGTTGAGAGGAACGTAACAAAAACCAAACGCGCCGTCCGGACGCTACCGTATACCGCTTTTGAGAGCGATTTTCAAGGGAGATCTTTTCGTTATTTGCGGCCGTCGCGCGGCGGTCGTTTTAAGATTGACGACGGCAAATATATAAACTGTTGCGAATAAATGGCTTATAGTTCGCGGTAGGCTGCGTCAAAGAAAGTCGGCGAGCGCCAAAGAAGCGTAGACGAGGAAAAGCGACGCGTCGCGACGGTCGGCGCAAGGGCGCAAGTGAAGGGGAGAAAAAGAAAAACCCGCGACGACGGTTTGTCGTGTCGCCGCGGGGAAGTCGCGTCGAAGCGTTAAACGTCGTTAGTTCTTATTTTGCAACGCTTCGTGAATCGCTTGAGCGGCGGTCTTGCCGGCGCCCATCGCGAGAATAACCGTCGCGGCGCCGGTAACCGCGTCGCCGCCCGCGTAAACGAACGGTTTCGAGGTCGCGCCCTTTTCGTCGGCGACGATGCAACCGCGCTTGTTCGTTTCGAGCCCCTTCGTCGTGTTCTTGATGAGCGGGTTCGGCGATTGACCGATCGAAATGATCGCCGCGTCGATTTCGATCGTATGTTCCGAACCGGCGACGACTTGCGGACGACGGCGACCGCTTTCGTCCGGTTCGCCCAACTCCATATCGACGACTTCGACCGCTTTGAGCCAACCGTTTTCGTCGCCGATAAATTTCGTCGGGTTTTGCAGGAGAAGGAACTTGACGCCCTCTTCCTCCGCGTGCATCACTTCTTCGGCGCGAGCCGGAAGCTCTTCCTTGCCGCGACGGTACACGATGTAAACGTTTTCCGCGCCCAAGCGTTTCGCGCTGCGGGCCGCGTCCATCGCGACGTTGCCGCCGCCGAAAACCGCGACGCTGTTCCCGCAATAAACCGGCGTGTCGTATTCGGGGAAGCGGTACGCCTTCATCAAGTTGACGCGGGTCAGGAACTCGTTCGCCGAGTAAACGCCGTTGAGCTGTTCGCCTTCGATTCCAAGGAACGACGGCAGCCCGGCGCCGGACGCGACGTACACGGCGTCGTAACCCATCTCCTCGAACAGCTCGTCGACGAGAATCGTCTTCCCAACGACGACGTTCGTTTCGATCTTAACCCCGTATTTGCGGAGTTTGTCGACTTCCTGTTGAACGATCGCTTTCGGAAGGCGGAACTCCGGAATCCCGTACATCAAGACGCCGCCCGCCGTGTGGAACGCTTCGTAAATCGTTACGTCGTAACCGAGTTTCGCCAAGTCGCCCGCGACGGTCAAGCCGGACGGGCCGGAACCGACGACCGCGACTTTTTTGCCGTTCGGTTCCGGTTTGACGATTTCTTCTTTAGAGGCGCAGTTTTCGCGGTAATAGTCGGCGACGAAGCGTTCGAGACGCCCGATTCCGACCGGTTCGCCTTTGATTCCGCGAACGCATTTCGATTCGCACTGCGATTCTTGCGGGCAAACGCGACCGCAGACGGCGGGAAGGGCGTTCGTTTCGGAGATTTTCGCGTAGGCGCCTTCGAAGTCGCCTTCGGCTACTAAAGCGATAAATTCCGGGATTTTAACGCCGACCGGGCAACCGTTGACGCACGGCTTGTGCTTGCAATTCAGGCAACGTCGCGCTTCGTCGATCGCGGCTTCGGCGGTATAGCCGGTCGCGACTTCGAGGAAGTTCTTGTTGCGAACGTTCGGCTCTTGCTCCGGCATCGGATTTTTATCGTTGCGCATATTAGCTTTAGCCACGGTTATTTCCCCCTTCCAATACGGCATTTTCCGTCGGCGCACGATTGTTTTTCGTGCGATTTGTACATTTGTTGACGCTTC
>JAFSFF010000219.1 GCA_017435375.1 Thermoguttaceae bacterium | reverse complement strand
CGCTCGGCTAACGCGGAACGGCTCGTCGCTCTCTTCGTCGCGCCGTTTATAATGAACGAGTTTCAAAACGGGCCGCTTCGCCGTCGACTCTTTCGCGTCCGGCGCCAAAACGCAAGCGGAGTCCGCGCTCGGGAAGAGGCGCAAAATATTCGTCAAAAAACGCGGCGTCAGGTCGGAAATATCGTCGGCTTTCCCCAAAATCCGCGCGAAATCGAGCAAAACGCGCACCCGTTCCTCCAACAGTCGAATTTCGCGCTCGTATTCGCAAGCCGTTCGACGGTCGGCGACGGCGTCGTCGCAAAACGACGACGAAGAATTTAACGTCAGTTGCGACGTAATGTTCGGGCGATCCTGTTCGCCGTCGCGCCAACAAAGCGAATTTTGCCGCGCCCGCTCCGAACGCGCCGCTCCGCGAACGGCGTTCGGAGAATCGGAGTAAAAGACGAGCGTCGCGTCGCCGATTTGCATCGAGTCTCGCGAATAAAGCCGAGTCGGCTCCGCGATCTTGGCGCCGTTGACCCAAACGCCGTTGCGACTCTTAAGATCCTCGACGTAAACGCCGTCGTCGCGCTTCGTCAAACGAGCGTGTTCGCGACTAACGGCGTTGTTGTTTAATACGACGTCGCAATAAGGATGACGACCGACGACGGTCGAATCGGAGCGAATCCAATGCGTCGTCGGCGTCGGCGACGACGGCATTTTAACGAGCAAACGTTCCATTTTCTCCCCCTAAAAACGATTTTAAAAGCGGCTCTTTTCGACCGTCTCTCAATCCGCGGTCGGACGACGTCGCTTTCCTTATTATGTCGCTTTTTCGGAAAAAGGCAAGTTCGCCGACGCGTTTTCGTCTTTTTGAAATTCGTCCGGGTAAACGACGTCGATCATATAAAGGCCCCAAGGCGGCGCGGTCGGCCCGGCGTTGCGACGGTCAGCCTCCTCGACGATTTGCCGCATTTTCTCGGGATTTTCGAACCCTTGATGACGCGTCGCGAACCAAAAGAGCGTTCCGACGATCGAGCGCACCATATTGTACAGAAAACCGTTCGCCTCGACTTCGACCGAAATCAACGACGGCGGCCCAAACGGCGCCCTCGGAACGCCGCTTAAATTTTCCCAATCGCTCAGTCCGTTCGACGCGGCGCTTCTCGCTTTCGGAAAAACGAACGAATCGGAAACGGAACGCCGCTCGACGCGAACGTCGTAAACGGTGCGAACGGTCGTTTTGCGCGGCGATCCCTGCGTTTGAAACGCGGCGAAGTCGAACGTGCCGACGAGAAATTGCGCCGCGTCGAGCGCCGCCGCGTCGTCGAACGCTTCGCGGAGGTTCCAAACGTTGCGCCGCCAAAACGGAAACGCCGGGCGCGCGTCGCTCAAAAGATAGCGATACCGTTTTCGAACGACGTCGCGAATCGGGTGAAAATCTTCGGCGACGTCGGAAGAGCGCCAAATCCGAACGTCCGGCGGCAAAAACGCGTTGATCGCCCGCGTCAACGTTTCGCAAGGAAGCGCCGATTCGGTCGAAAACGCCGCGACTTGGTAAAGCGCGTGAACGCCCGCGTCGGTGCGTCCGCTTCCGAGAACCTCGACGTCGGCGCCGACGACGCGACGAATCGCCTTTTCTAATTCTTCCTGAATCGTTCGAACGTTCGGCTGTTTCTTTTGAATTTGCCAACCGGCGTAGTCGCCGCCGTCGTAACAGAGTTCGAGTTTGACGCGACGCATCGCGAAATGTCTCCAAGAGGGATAAAAATCGGGTTCCCCGACCGCGCCCGTTTTGAAAAACGCGTCGAAAAACCCGAATAAAAACCGTCGTCGCCCAAGACGCGACGACGCGTCGAAAGCCCGATTATTCGGCCGCTTTACCGCCGAATTTTTCGTGGCAGGTGGTGTTGCACGTCGCTTCGACCGCTTTCATCGCGGCGAGCGCTTCGGCGAAATCGCCTTTTCCGGCGACGGTCGCGTTCGCTTTTTCGTTAAAATCGTTCGCGGCGGCGGTCAAGCGTTCGCAATATTCGCGCCAAAGTTCGTCTTCCTCCGGCGCGAGCGTTTCGTCGACGTTTTCGCGACAAGCGAGCGCGATCGCAACTAAAACGGTCGAGTTATCGACGACCTTTTTCGCGTTGCCGCGACGCAAAAACGTTTTTTCGTTGCGTCCGAGGCGTTTCATTTCGGTCGTCAGAGCCGGAACCGCGTTTTTCATTAGCGGACGGAGCGCGACGACTTTTTGGTTCCAACGGAAACCGTCGGTCGAACCTTTGCTCGTTCGCGCGGCTTCGATCGCTTTCATCGCCGCTTGCGCTTCTTCGAGATTTTTCGCGGACGCGGCGGCTTTCGCGGCGTCGAGAAGCGCCGGAGCGGCGGCTTTCGCCGGAGCGTCTTCGGTCGACTTCCCGAGCGCGAGCGCGACGGCGGCCAAAGCGTTCGCGTCGCGATAAAGCCCGACGGAGCCGTCTTCAAAACTCGGAATCAGCTCGAGGTCTTCGACGTCGCGCTTAACTTTGGCGATCGTCGCGTCGAGCGCGCTTTCCAAGTCGGCGATCGACGGAAGGCGCGGTTCGACTTCGGCGGAATAGCCGGAATTCAGCTCAGAAAAAAAAAAGCGGCGACCGTGTTTTCCGGAGCCGGTTCTTCGGCCGGAGCCGGTTCGGCGGCTTTCGCTTCCGCGGCTTTGCGAGCGGCGTCGGCTTCGGCGGCTTTCGCTTCGGCGGCTTTGCGAGCGGCGTCGGCTTCGGCGGCTTTCGTTTCGGCGGCTTTGCGAGCGGCGTCGGCTTCGGCGACTTTCGCTTCCGCGGCTTTGCGAGCGGCGTCGGCTTCGGCGACTTTCGCTTCGGCGGCTTGACGCGCGGTCGCGTCGGCGGCGGCTTGCGTTTCGGCGGCTTTTTGCGCGGCGGCGGCTTCGGCGGCCTTGGCTTCGGCGGCTTTCAGAGCGTTCGCGGCGTCGGTCGCTTTAGTTTCGGCGGCTTTTTGCGCGTTCGCGGCGTCGGT
>JAFSFF010000218.1 GCA_017435375.1 Thermoguttaceae bacterium | reverse complement strand
TCGAAACCAACGCCGGAACGCCGTACGCGATGCGCAACATCACCAAGAACGAGCCGAGCAAGCCGACGTAAACGATCGCGAACACGGCGCCGGTCAGGTTGATCAAGTGTCCGCCCGGCAATTTGAAGCGGAGCATTTCGCCGACGAACGCGATCAGAACGCCCGCCGCGATCGCAAGGAGCGTATGAACGCTCGCGAAAGCCGCCGTCTTCCACTGCGCGCCGTCCGAAAACGCCCAAAACGACCGCGACGCCAGTTCGCCGCGACCGCCGAACTCCGCGTCTCTCCGCTCGACGCTCTCTTCGGTCTCCTCGTCCTCTTCCGCTTCGTCGTCTTGCAGAGAGCGCAACGCGCTCGACGCCGTTTCGAGCGCTTCGAGCGCGCGAGCGATTTCCTCGTCTTTTTTCGCGTCTTCGTCGTCGGCCGCCGTCTCGTCGACGAGCGTTTGCGGCGGCGCCTCGGCGAGGGTTCGTTCCAACTCGATCAGGAGCGGAAGCGAATTGTAACTCGACGCCCAAGAAAGAAGAATCGTTCCGAAAACGCCGAAATAAATCGTCGTGCGACGCGGGTAAATCCCTCCGGCGTTCAGAAGCGTCAACGCTTCCTTGCAGAGGAAATAAACGCAAATCAAGAAAAACGGTATCAGCGCCAACCCCGGCGCCGGCGCCTTCGCGTCGAGATAACAAAGCCCGACCAACGCCGCGACGACCGGAATCCCAATCGACAAACGCCAAATCAACATCGTCAACACCCAAGAATATCGCTTGTCCGCCGCGTTCGACGACGCGAAAGGACGAAGTTTGCTCTCGCTAATCAACCGACGCGCCGTCGTTTCCCAATCGCACGACGCGTCGCCAACGTTCGTCTTCAATTATACTTTGTTTCGCGTCAAAATTCCAGCCTTCCCTTCTCTTTCTCGACAATTTTTCGCAAAAATTCGCGTTTCGTTTTCTTCTTTCCGTCGTCCGTCGACGCGCAAAAGACCGCCGTTTCCGTTAAATTCATTAAAGGACGTTTTTTCGTCAACAGAATTAGAAAAAAAGCGCGTTTTGTGTAAAAAGCGAATTGATTTTTTAGCGTCTTCGCCTATTCTTAATGATAAGCGGAAGATACGCGCTTCCGGATCGCGCCGCGACGTTTCCTCCTTCGCTCGACCGCCGACCGACGATTTTCGCCGCTTTGTCTTTTTCGCGTCGGCGTTTCGCTCGAAATTACCGCTCGAACCCGTTCGAATTTTTCGCTCGGTTTCTCGGCCTTCGAGGAAAGCCGCCGTCGTTTAACGTCGATCGAATTCGACGACGTTTCTTTTGGAGTCGACGAACGCTCCGACGCCGCGACCCGCGAAATCGGCTCGACGCCGTTTCGCGTTTTGATAATTAAACGCCGTTCGCGCTCTCGTCGGCGAGACGCGGCTCGAACGGTTCGGAGACGACGATGCAAGACGTTTTATCGTTCGAAGTACTGACGTTAAAAGAATTAGGAACCATCGCTTCCGAAGCGCGCGTTCCCCGTTGGAGTCGTCTTAAAAAGGCGGAACTCATCGACCGCCTCCTCCGAGCCGGCGTCGTTCCCCCGACCGTCGAGGAACTCGTCGCTCGCCGCCAACGCGAAAAAGAAGAACGCGACGCCGAAGCCGCGCCGATCGTCTCTCCCGTCTTAGACTCGTCGACGTCGGAAACGACGTTCGCCCTTCCAAACGAAACCGTTTCCGAATCGGAACGCGAAAAAATCGTCGAAGAGCCCGATTTTACCGAGCCGCGACGCTCCGCCGCGCCTTCCGAAAACGCGCCGATCGGCGCCCCGGTCGAAACGAAAGCGGCAAACGACGTTCCGCCGCCGAATCTTTCGTCGGAAGAACCGCGAGTCGACGCGTCGACGCCGCGTCGAGAAAAAGCGCGCTCTCCCAAAATGCTCGGTTCGCCGACCGACGAAAACGACCGGCTCGTTCTCTCCGTTTGCGACCCGTTTTGGCTCCGCGCCTATTGGGAGGCGACGTCGCGTCGCGTCGAGCGCGTTCGTTCGGCGATGGGGCAAAACTGGCATACCGCCGACCCGACGCTCCGCCTTTACCGCGTCGACCGCGAGCCGCACGGCGCGACGCGACGCGAGTTCGTCGCCGACTTCCCGGTGCGCGCCGGCGTCAACAGTTGTTACGTTCCGGTCGACGATCCGCCGCGTTCGTTCGTCGTCGAACTCGGTTACTTGGCTCGCGACAAACGCTTCTTCACGTTGATTTCCAGCAACGTCGTCGAGACGCCGCAACAAAGCGTTCACGACGCGTTCGGACGCCCGGAAGAGAACGTTCTCGGTTTTCCGACCAACTTCGACGCGTTCGTTCCGCGACGACGCGCGCCGCGTCCCCGTTTCGCCCCCTTCGAAGACGACGAAACGTTCCGTCCCGGCGCGCTTAACGGAACGGCTCGACGCGACGTCGAAGCGCTCCGTTCGGCGAGCGATTTGCGCGTCGCGGTCGATTGCGAAATCGTCGTCAAAGGTCAAGCGTCCCCCGGCGCTCGCGTCCGCGTCAAAGAGGAACCGATTCGCTTAAAAGAGGACGGAACGTTCTCGATTCGTTACCGCCTTCCGGAGCGGCGACACGTTTTCCCGGTCGTCGCGACGACGCCGGACGGCTCCGAAACGCGCACGATCGTTTTGGCGGTCGACCGCAACACGAAGACGCTCGACACGGTTTTTCGCGACGAAGAAACGGAGGAATGACGCGCAAACGGCTTTTCTTTCCCGTTTTTCCGTCGTTTTCCGCAAAAATTTCCGAAACGCCGTCGACTTTTCGCGTCGCGGCGCTTCTCCAAATCGCGAAAACGTTTACAATGAAGGAAGGTTTTTCGATTTCCGCGTTTCCGTCCGTTCGTCTCGCCGAGAACGCAAACCGAAAAACGGTCGAATCGAAGGGCGACGCCGTCGAGCGCGTCGCGAGAGGGCGCCCGAATCGGCGTTAACGTCAAGGGGCGGCGCGGCTTGCGTCGTTGAAATCGCGAAGTGAAAACGTTTCGTCGTTTGGAAGATTTTCCCGCCGAGTTGCGCGGCGGCGTCCTTTCCGTCGGAAAATTCGACGGCTTGCACCGCGGACACGCGGAAATTCTCGCTCGCTTAGCGGAAACGGCGCGGCGCCGAAACGCTCCGTCGGTCGTCTTTACGTTCGACCCGCCCCCCGCGCTCGCGTTGCGTCCGGACGTTCCTTGCCCGCTTCTTTGCGACGTCGAGCAAAAAATCGCGCTTTTCGAGCGGTTCGACTTGGACGCGTTGGTTCTTTTCCCGACGACGAAAGCGTTCTTATCCCGTTCCGCGACGGAGTTTATCGCGGAAACGGTCGTCGACGTCTTCGGCGCGACCGGTCTCGTCGAAGGGGAAGACTTCCGGTTCGGTCGCGGTCAAGAGGCGGGCGGCGACGCGCTTTCGACCCTTTGCGCTCGTTTCGGTTTGACGTTGGAGATCGCGCCGTCGGTTTTGCTCGACGGCGAACCGATTTCGAGCAGTTCGATTCGCGCGGCGGTTTCTCGGGGCGACGTTTCCGACGCGGCTCGAGCGCTCGGCCGACCGTTCCGTTTGCGCGGCGTCTTCGAGACCGGCGACCGTCGGGGCCGAACGCTCGGTTTTCCGACGGCGAACGTCGCGGTTCCGACGTCGACGGTCGTTCCGGCGCCGGGTCTTTACGCGGCGAAGGCGACGCTTCCGGACGGTCGCGTCTTCGCGGCGGCGGTCAACGTCGGCGGGAACCCGACGTTCGGCGTTTTGACGTTGAAAATCGAGTCGCACCTTCTCGACTTTTGCGGCGACCTATACGGTCAAACGCTAACGCTCGACTTTTTGCGCCGTTTGCGCGACGTCGTCCCGTTCCCGAGCAAAGACGCGCTCCTCGCTCAAATCGCGCGAGACGTCGCCGAGACCCGCCGCGTCTGCGCCGCGACCCCGGAAGACGCCGTTCGCTAACCGCGAAAAAGCCGAAACCGCGTCTTGCCCGACGCTCGTAAATCGAGTAGAATAAGAAATAACGCGAAAGAGCCCATTTCGCCGACTTTAACGCCGACGCGGGCGTCGCGCTTTCGTCGGCTCTCCTCGACGCGGAAACGGAGCGCCGAGGAAACGCTCGACTGCTAACCGCCGGAACCGACGAGCCACCTCGCCGTTTCCTCGTTCGACGATTCGTTTCCCGCGAAATTCGTTCGAACCCGATAAAAACGTTAAAAGCGCGACGCTTCCCGCAAGAAACGTCGCGCTTCTTTTTTATTTCGTCGTTTTTTCCAACGCGTTCGAACGTTCCTCCTTCCGTTCCGTCGCCTCGGCGAAACTTCGGTAGAACGTTCTAAATCAAGACTTACGGCTTAAAACGAGTCGAAGTCCGAAATAGCAAGTCTCCATTGCAAACGGGTCGTACGCCTCTCGCTTCGTCGGGTCGACGCTCAACTTGACGCCGCGTCCGCCCCCGCCCAATAACGCGTATTGGAAATCTCCCTCGCAACTCCATTCGAAAACGTTCCCCCTCATATCGAGCAACCCCCAAGCGTTCGCGCCGATTTGCCCGACTTCGACCGGTCGAGCCGTATATCTCCCGCGCGGCCCGTAGGGCTCTCCCGCCTTCCAAGCGTATTCCCACTCGTCCGCTTGGGGAAGTCGAAAAAGAAAACCTTTCGGCGCCGCGTTTTTTGAGTTTAAACGTTCGACGAACTCCTGGCAATCGTAAAGATTTACGTTTTCCACCGGAAAATTGTCTCCCGCCTGAAATTCGCTCGGGTTCGTTCCCATCGTCGCTCGCCACATTCCCTGCGTTACCGGAGTTTCCAACAGCCAAAAGCCGCGATTTATCGTCGTCGGCTCTTCCCTCGGAACCGGCGCGGTCGTTCCGGGCGGACAATAACGGAACGCGAAATTCACGCCGTTAATCGTCAAAACCTTGCGCGCCCCCGCTTCAATATCCAAATCCCAATCGACGTTCCAGTCGTTTTCACAAGTCATTGTATTTCCTCCGTTAACAATCTACCCAACGCCAACCGTTAGGCGCCGCGAAATCGCCGCGACGCAACGCCTATTCGACGTAAAAATCTCCGCGACGTTCCCAACGCGACGCTCGCTTCTTACCTTACAAGAGCGCAAAAACCGGAAAAATTCGGCGGCGAAAAAGAAAAAACGCGAAATTTTTCGCAAAACCCGAATAAAAAACGCTCAAAAAAGAACGTCGACGTCAAACTTCCCGTCGCGCCGCCGTTTGCGCCGCTTCGTAAACGTCGAACGCGAGCGGCAAAAAGCGGACGCCGTCGGCCGCGACCGCGCCGCGAGAACAGCGAGTCGCCCTTAAATCCGCCGCCAAGCCGTGCAGCGCGACCGCAAGGCGCGCCGCGTCGAACAGCGTCGCGCCTTGCGCTAAAAGCCCGACGATAACGCCGGTTAGAACGTCGCCGCT
>JAFSFF010000217.1 GCA_017435375.1 Thermoguttaceae bacterium | reverse complement strand
CGCGACGCGCTTTCGATCGAAGTCGGCGCCGAGTTCGACGGCGCTCCGGCGCTCGTCGTCGCTCGCAAAACGACGAACCCAAACGACCCGGAGGACGGCGATACCGCTTGGAACGCGACGAGCGTTCGGCGCCCTCTTCCCGACGGCGCGCCCGGCGGCGAGTTCGTCGTTCGCGTCGCGGCGAAAGCGTCGAAAACCGCGTTGGCCGGAAACGACGACGCGACTTGGAAGGGTTGCGCCGTTCTTTGGTTCGACGGCGACGGCGAGCCTTGCGGCGAAACGCCGTTCCTCTTCGCGGCGGGCGTCGGCGACTTTTTCGGTTCCCGCGCTTTTTCCGGTCGCGTTCCGGACGCGGCGGCCTCGTTCGCGATTCGGCTCGGGTTCGATATTCCCGACCTTGCGCTCGGCGATTGGGTCGCGATTCGCTCCGTCGAGTTCGAAACGCCGGTCGACGCCGACGCGCCGTTCCGCCGTTCGGGCGAATTTATTTCGGAAATCTTTCCCGGCGCCGGTTCGCAAGTAAGTTGGAACGCCGACCTTCCCGCCGGAACCGCCGTTCGTTTCCAAATTGCGACCGCGCCGGCGCTCCCCGACGGCCCGCAATCCGCCGACGCTCCCTCGTCCGCCCAACTTTCTCAGCTCCCCCAACCTCCCGAAATCCCCGGCGACTTCGGCGAATTCGTCGGCCCGGACGGAACCGCCGCGACCTTTTTCGACGCGCCGTTCGCCGTCGACGCGCCCTTTTTCCGATACAAAGCGACGCTCGTTCCGAACGCCGACGGTTCGAGCGCGCCGACGCTTCGCTCCGTTGCGATCGGCGACCGCGTCGACGACCGTTTCCGCGTCGGCGGAGACGACCAAGCGCCGAAAGTTAGCGTCGTCGGCAAGTTCGCCGTCCCGTCCCGCGACGCAAACGCCGCCGTCGAAATCCAACTCGACGACGCGTCCCCGCTCCGTTGGTCGACGTTCAAACTCGCCGTCGACGAAACCGAAATCGCCGATTTTACCCAAACCGCTCAAAACGTCCAAAGCGCTCAATCTAACGCAAATTCCGCCCCGTCCGACGCCGCCGCGCCGCGTTTGAACGTCGACTTCGCCGCTTCGCGCCTTTCGTTGACGCCGCCGGACGACGCGCCTTGGTCGCCGGGCCTTCATTCGGTCGCCGTCGAAATCGCCGACGTCGGCGGAAACTCGGTCGCCGCGCGCAAATTTTTCTTCGTCGGCGACGCTCCGGAAACGCCTCGTTACACCCTCCGCGACGACGGAACGACGCTAATCGACGGCGTTCCGTTCTTTCCGATCGGCATATACGGGGTCTCGCCCTATCCGTCGAACGGTTTCGACCTGAACCGCGCCTTCGCCGACCTGAAAGCCGCCGGTTTCAACTTCGCTCAATCTTATTTCGACGGGCGAACGGACGCGTTCCTCGCCGCCGCGGAGAAACACGGCTTCAAACTTTGGGTCGGCGTCGACGGCCCGGACGAACGCCTTCTCGACGTCGAGCGGCATTCCCCGGCGATTCTCGCTTGGTACGTCGGCGACGACACGGCGATGTATTACACGCCCGAAGAACTCCGCGACCGAAGCGACTCCTTGCGCGCCGTCGACCCGATCCGCCTTTCGACGCAAGCGGACGTCGTTTCGGCGCCGGAAGTTTCGAGCTACCTCCTTTACGCCGACGGAACGGACGCGTTTTTGCCGGAAATTTATCCGTTCCGCCGCGACGAGCCGGAATGGGGCGAACGCTCCGTCGCCGCGACGCTCCGCGATATGCGAATCAGCCGCCGCGACGCCGCGCTCGCCGGAGACGGCCCGAAAGCGATTTGGCCGATTTTGCAGTCGTTCAAAGGTTGGGGCTGGACGCGCTTTCCGACGTTCCGCGAGTTGAACGCGACCAGCTTCGCCGCGCTCGTCGCCGGAGCGAACGGGATCGTTTGGTACACGTACGGCGATCAAGTCGAGCCGGAGCGGAACTTGCCGAATTACGGAAGCTGCGCAAACCCGGAAGTTTGGGAAAACTTAACGACCGTCTCGAAACGAATCGCGTCCCTTCAAACGGTTCTCGTCGAGCGAACGCGCCCGGAACTCCAACCGACCGCGACCGTTTTAAACGGCCCGGAACTCGACCCGCTCGGCGGCCCGTCGGTCGTTTCGCTCCTGAAAATTTCGGGCGGCGAAATTACCGTTGTCGCCGTCAACGCGTCCCCGGAACCGGTCGAAGTCCGTTTCGACTTCTCCGCGACCGCGCCGAGCGACGCTCAAATCCCCGTCGAACGCCTCTTCGAAGACGGCGCGACGGCGACGCTCGACGGCGGTTTCCTCGTCGACCGTTTCGAAGGTTTCGACGTCCGCGTTTACCGTTGGCCCGCCCCGACGACGCTCGACGCCGAGTAAAAACTTCCGCGACGGAGAAAACGCCGCGTTCGTTCGCGTTTGCGGCGTTTTCTCCCTCTTTTTCCCCGCCGATTTTATCGCTATTAATATATATTGACAAAATCGCCGTTTTACCCCGCTCTCGCTTCCGTCGAAGCGCGTCAAACTCGGCGTTTTAGGCAAATTAGCGAAACCCGCTTCGACGCCGTTTCGCTCTTGAAGCGCGTTAAGCGCCCGCGTCGGGGACGACCTCGACGCGGTTCCGTTTCCTTAGGGACGACCCTAAACGAGACAAAAATCAACCTTTTGACGATGAATTGGATTTTGCTCTTTATCGCCGGCCTCCTCGAGTGCGCTTGGACGGTCGGCATGAAGTACTCGCGCGGTTTTTCCGCTTTTTGGCCGTCGTTGGCGACGCTTGCGGCGATGTTCGGCAGCGTTTGGCTCCTCTCGTCGGCGATGAAAACGCTCCCGATGGGCGTCGCGTACCCGATTTGGACCGGAATCGGAATCGTCGGCGCGGCGGTTTTGGACGTCGTTCTCTTCGGCGCGCCGGTTTCGCTCCCGAAAACGATTTGCGTCGCGCTGATTCTCGCCGGAATCGTCGGCTTGCGCCGCTTCGGTTGACGCGTTTTCGGACGGCGTTTTTTCGCTTTATCCGCTTCATTTTACCTAACCGGCGCGTTTTCAAGCGTTTTTTTCGCTCCGGAACGCCGTTCCAACCGCCGCCGTCCTCTTGTCGCTTTTCAAAAAAGGCGTATAATGGACGATAGCGTCGGGCCGTTGCAAGCCGACGCCCGACGCCGCGCCTCGAACGCCGACTTTTCGCCGCCCGAACGCGCCGGCTTTCGCATTCCACCTACTTACCCCATTTTATCTCTCCAAGGAGACCATAAATGTCCGAATACCGAGTCGAACGCGACACGATGGGCGAAGTCCGCCTTCCTCACGACGCTTATTACGGAGCGCAAACGCAACGCGCCGTCGAAAACTTCCCGGTTTCCGGTTCGCGCATCGCTCCGGAACTGATTCACGCGATCGGCCTCTTCAAATGGGCCGCCGCTCAAGCGAACGCCCAACTCGGTCGCTTGACGAAAGGTCGCGCTCCGCTCGGTGAAAAAGAACTCGCCGCGTTGTACCAAGCCGCTCGCGAAGTCGCCGACGGCAAACTCGACGCCGAATTCCCGATCGACGTTTACCAAACCGGTTCCGGCACCTCGTCGAACAT
>JAFSFF010000216.1 GCA_017435375.1 Thermoguttaceae bacterium | reverse complement strand
CCCCCGTCGCCAACGCTTCGCAAAACGCGCAAAGCGCCCCCGTCGCCAACGCGTTTGTTCCCCCGCCGGCGCATTACAAACTGTCCGAAAACGACCGTCTGAAACTCGACGAATTTTTGGCGCATTGGGAGAATTTTGGCAAAGGAATCAAACAGGTTTCTTGCGACGTACACGCGATGGAATTCGACGGCGGCGTCCTCCAACAAGATTCGAAAAAGCCCGTCGCGCACAACTGGGGCCTTTTCCGCTTCAAAGCGCCGAATCAGCTCCTCTATCACATCAAGGGCGAATTTTCCTATGCGAACGCCGATTCCGGCGGCGAAGCCGTTTGGCAAGAGGGCAAAAACGAACTGAAAATCGTTCTCGACGGCAAATCGTTAACGCAATACGATTACGAGAACAAAAAAGCGATCGTTTACCCCCTCGCGGAAGAAGAACAAAATCTCGATCTGACGATGGACAACGGACAATTCCCCCTTTTCTTCGTCGCGAAAGCGGAAACGCTCAAAAATCGTTTCTACTTGCGCTTGGTAACGCCGGCGGCGAAACGGCAAAGCGAAGTTTGGATCGAAGCGTTCCCGCGATACGCTCGCGACGCGCAGCAATTCCAATCGATCGTCGTTATTTTGGGGCTGAAAGATATGCAACCGACGTATATGCGCAAAGTCGGCGTCAACGGTAAGAGCAAGACCGACCTCAAGTTCGAACGCGTCGAAGTCAACAAAGGCCGTTGGACGATCGAAGGAACCGTCGACGACGATTGGACGAAGGAAGTCCGATCGGAGCGTTTTTCGCTGTTGCGTCAAGAGGCGGTCGAAACGAATTACGCGCAAACGCCGAACGCTCCGGCGCCGAACGCCGCGACTCCGACGGCGCCCGTTCGAACCGCGACGCGTCCCGACGCTCAAAAAGCCGTTCGTTAACGCCGAACCAAAACGATATCGCGATAAACGGACGCCGCGATTTTATCGCGACGCCCCATTTAACCGGCGTCAATTTTCAAAAAGTTGGCGCAGATTCTTTTTTCGTCGCGTCAAACCTTTTTCCGAACGACGCGAACCGCTTTCCCCTCGCTTCTCGGGAGCGTTCCCGGCGGCAACACGTCCCCTTTCGGCGAAAACCCGAGCCGCTCGTTGAGGTGTTTTTCGACGACGAAACCGCTGACGCCCGGCTCCGCTTCGACCAAAATGCGCACGTCGTTGACGCCGTCGCGCTCTTCGAGGATAATTTGGTAATCCGGATGGACGCCCGGAAGTTCGAGGAGCGCTTGCTCGACTTGCGACGGGAAGAAATTAACGCCTTTAACGATTAACATATCGTCGACGCGACCGGAAATCGAATCGATTTTCAAGTGCGTTCGTCCGCAAGCGCACCGTTCGCGCGTCAAAATTCGGGTCAGGTCGCCGGTTCTAAAGCGAATAACCGGAAGCGCTTCCCGCGTCAGCGCCGTAACGACCAACTCGCCGATCTCGCCGTCCGGAACCGGTTCGCGCGTCGTCGGGTCGAGAACTTCCAAATAGTAATGGTCTTCCCAAACGTGAATACCGGAATGATCGCGACAATCCATTCCGAGCGTGCCGACGCCCCCCGTTTCGGTCATCCCGTAAATATTGAAGACGTCGATTCCAAGGCGCGCGCGGATTTTCGCCTTCATCGCGTCGGTAACCGCTTCGGCGCCGAAAACGCCGGTCTTCAAATTCGGCAGTTCGACGCCCATTTTATCCATTACTTCGATGATTCGCGTCGCGTAAGAGATTACCGCCGCAAAAATTTTCGTGTTAAAGTCGCGAGCCAGCCGAATTTGCCGCTCGGTGTTCCCGGAACCGGTCGGAATGACGAAAAGTTCCGCCGCGCGGGCCCCGTGATACATCCCGAACCCGCCGTTGAAGAGCCCGAACGACGGCATAATCTGAATCGGGTCGCCCGGCTCGCCCCCCGCCATTCGGTAACAGCGCGCCATACACTCGGCCCATTGCGCCAAGTCGGCTTGCGTGTAGGGCATAACGACCGGCGTTCCGGTCGAACCGCTCGACATATGCATCTCGCGAATCGTATTTTTCGGAACGCAACACATTCCCATCGGGTACGTTTCGCGAAAATTCGCTTTCGAGATCGTCGGCAACTTCGCGAGGTCTTCGATTCCGCGGAAATCGCCGACGTCGACGCCCGCTTTTTTGTAAAGTTCGCGAAAATAGGGGTTATTTTCCGCCGCGTAACGAACGATTCGAATCAACTTTTCGTTTTGCGACGATTTTAACTCGTCTTGCGACGCCGTTTCCGCCGCCTGATTGAAATAAACATCCGTTTCGGTAGACATTATTCGCGCCCTTTCCCGTTCAAATTCCGCCGTTTTACCGTTTTCGCTAAACGCCGCCGTTTAACGAAATCTCTCGAACGCGGCGCCCAATTTTCGCGTCGTCGCCCGCCCGGCCCGTTTCGACGCCGTTAAAATAAACGAAATCGCGAAAAAATCAAGAGGCCCGCCTCCCTTGCGCTCCGAAATTTCCGAAAAGTCGCCCAAAAATTCCCTTGCGATAAATTCCGATTATTTTAAAATAAGGAAAGCGAAATCGCCGGGCCGCGCCGCTCTTTGCGACCGTCAAACCCGTCGTTTTCCTAAAATCGCCCTCGCCGACGCAAACCGCGCCTCCTTACCGGAGCGCCCAACCTCGCTATTTACCCTATGTTCGACGCCATTCTTCTCGCCTCGTACGGCGGCCCGGAAAAAATCGACGACATTAATCCGTTTTTAGACCGAATATTAACCGGAAAGCGCGTTCCGCCCGCTCGCCGCGCCGCTATTTTCGAGCGATACGAACGCTTTAACGGCGTTAGTCCGCTTCCGGGCGAGTGTCGCCGCTTTCTCGATCGCTTGAACGAAGCGTTCGCCGTCGACGCGTCGCCCGCAAAAGCGATAAATCCGGCAAACTCCCCCGACGACGCCGCGCCTCAACCGCCGACGACGCCCCGAATTTATTGGGGCAATCTTTACGCGCCGCCGACTTTTGACGACGCGTTGGCGCAAATCGAATCGGACGGCGTTCGTCGTTTGCTCGTTTTTCCGACCTCGGCGTTCGGGTCGCCGCAAAGTTGCCGTCGCTATATCGACGCCGTTCGCGACGCGGTTCGACGCCGGGCGCCGGAGTTTGCCGCTCGACTCCGAATCGCGCAATCGCCTCCTTTTTTCGACCTCCCGGCGTACCGTCGCGCCGCCGCCGACGCGCTTTTGACCGCGCTCGCTTGGGACGAACTCGAATCGAATCCGTTCGACGCCCCCGCGCCGTTTACCCAATCGCCGCAAACCCCGCCAATTTTCGCCGCCTCCCCAACCGCCGATTTTGCCGACGTCGCCGATATTAATGTCGACGCTTCAAGCGACGCGCCGCAGAAACGTTTGATTCTCTTTTCGGCGCACTCGCTTCCGGTCGACGACGCGTTAAAATCGGCGTATTCCGCTCAACTTCTCGCCGCCGCGACCGCCGTTTTGCGTTCGACGCTCGACGCGCCCGGATTCGGCGGCCAAGTCGCGGAAGAAAAAAACGCCGCCGAAGACGCCGAAGCGACGCGCCGTTATCCCGCTCGCGATCTCGTTCTTCCCGACGCCGTCGACTTTTCGCCGGAATTGCGCCGCCGTTTGCGTTCGGTCGGGCTCGACGCGGCGCTCGCGTTTCAAAGTCGGAGCGGTTCGCCGTCGACGCCTTGGCTCGAACCGAGCGTCGCCGACTTCGTTCGCCGTTACAAAGAAGAAAACCCCAACTGGAATCGACTTATCGTTTCACCGATCGGTTTTTTCTTCGAAAATATGGAAACCGTTTTCGATTTGGACGTCGAACTTAAAGAGGTTTGCGACGAACTCGGCGTTTCGTATCGCCGCGCGGTCTGTTGCGGCGCCGACGACCGGCTCGTTTTCGCCGTTCGCGACCTCGCCCGACGCGAACCGTCCGATTTTCCCGTTTGCCGTTCCGCGCCCGGCGCCTGCGATTTTAGTTGCCGACGCGCCGTTGAGCGTTAAAATCGTTAAAATCGTCATCGCTATTTTATCAAGATCGAGAAATTAGGCGCTTTCGAAAAATTGGCGAAGTCTTTTAAAAAGAAAACCGGCGAGTCGAACCGCCGCAACGTCGTTCGACTCGCCGTTTAAAATCAAATTTTGCCCGCCAAATCAATAAAACCGTTAAAACCGTTCAACGCAATTTCGGCCCGTCGCTCCGCAAAAGGGAGTCGAGTTTCTTCGTCGCGCTTCCGGCCAGCTCTTCGCATTTGCGCAATGCTCCGGCGTCCCCGGCTTCGGCGGCGATCCGATACCATTTCGACGCCAAATATTCGTTTTTCGCGACGCCGCGACCATATTCGTAGCACTGCGCGAGGCGCCCGATCGCCGCCAAGTCGCCCTGTTTCGCCGCCGCTTCGAAGAGGCCGAACGCCTTTTCGTCGGATTGCTCGACGCCGAGCCCGTTCAAGTAAAGCCAACCGAGGTTCGTTTGCGCCGCCGCAAGCCCGGCCTCCGACGCGCGTTCGAACCAACCGGCCGCCTCTTTGAAATCGGCTTTGACGCCGAGCCCTTTCTGATAACGCCAACCGAGGTTGTTTTGCGCTTCGGCCAGCCCCGACTCCGCCGCCGCTTGGAGCCAACGCGTCGACTCTTCGATATTTTTCGCGACGCCAATCCCATTCTCGTAACAGTGCGCAAGATTGTTTTGCGCTCCGGCGAGCCCTTGTTCGGCGGCTTTGCGGAACCAACGCGTCGCCGCGCCCGCGCTCTTGCTAACGCCGAGTCCGTTCAAATAGGCCCAACCGAGATTGTTTTGCGCCGCCGCGTCCCCGGCGTCCGCCGCGCGACGGAACCAAACCGCCGCTTCGTCGAAATCTTGCGGAACGCCGACGCCTTCGTCGAAACAAAGGCCGAGATTGTTCGCCGCCGTCGCGCTTCCGGCCTCCGCCGCTCGACGGAAAAGTCGAACCGCGTCGCTCGGGTCGCGTTCGACGCCGACGCCGTGTTTGCGCCGCCAAGCCAACTCGCAAAGCGCGTCGAGATTCCCTCCGTCCGCCGCCGTTCGCAACGTTTCAAGCGGAGTCGTTTCGTCGAAAACCGGCGCGGTCGCTTCGGCGTTCGTCGTTTCGTTCGCAACGTTTTCTTCGTTTGTCATCGTCGTTCGCTCCTCGGCGCTAACGGTCGCGCAAAATTTAACGTTTTTACCGCGACGCCGTTTCTCGTCGCCGCTCTCTTTATTCCAATAAAGCCAATTTTTCGGCCGAACCGCTCGTCGACGCGACAACCGTCGCCCCAACTTCGCCGCCGCCCTTTTAATTTAACGAACGAACGCCGCGTCGCCGGCGACCGCGCCTAAAATTCTCGACGACGCCCGCCCATCTTTTGCTCGCCCCTATAAAAACGCTGAAAATCGCCGACGCGGAGACGCAAAAGCCCCGGCGTCGACGATTTTAACCGTCGAACGTTTCGTTCGTTCAGATATTCCGCCGTCGAAACGTCGCTTGCGTTTTACAATCCAACCGCGACGCGACGCTTCGCCGACGAAAAATTACCGATCAAGTCGGTCTATTTTCAGTCGCCGATTCCCGGCTTCTTGAAT
>JAFSFF010000215.1 GCA_017435375.1 Thermoguttaceae bacterium | reverse complement strand
TGGCGCATCGCGGCGAGCGTTCCGTCGTCGAGGATAACGCGTTCGAGAACGCCGTCCGGGCGCACCACGACGCCGGAGCCGTCGGAGCTTCCGCCGCCGTTGTCATCGTCGTCGTCATTATTGTTGTTGTCGTTGTCGTTATCGTTATTGTCGTTATCGTCGTCGTCGGCGAAGGCGACGGGAGCGTCGACGAAGTAAGGAGTCGACGCGGGAACGGCGACGAAAACCGCCAACGCCAAAAGGGCGCTCCATCGAAGGAAGGAACTGATCCGACTCATAAAAATCTCCTAAATATTCGATTAGGTTGGACGGTGAAAATCCGATCGGCGACCGACGGTTCGCTTGCGCGTCGCAAGGAAAACCGAACGTCGCGGCGTCGGGGCGGAGCGTCGCTTTCGTCGGCGTTCGAACGAAACGACCCTTGGCGACGCAAACTTCGCCGCTATCTTCTCAATGATAATTTCGACGTCTCCTTTAAGCAAGCGATAACTTCGTAAAATCGCCTATTTTGTCAAAATTTTTTTCATTCGACGGCTTGGCGCGCCGGTTTTAACGGTCGTCGCGGTTGTTGAAGCGGGTGAAAAAGGGAGAATTTTGAGGGCGAGGCAAGGAGGAGCGGGGCGCGAGGCGGCGAACCGGGGCGAAATAAAAGAAGCGAGACGGTTGAGTTGCGGAATTTTGCCTAAATTGACTATTTTTTTTATTCGAAAAAAGAGCGCTTGCAACAATAAAAAAGCCGGAGGTTTCTTAGAACTTTACGAAACTTAAGGTGAAGTTCTCGAAACGGTTCGTCGAAAAAAGTGATATGCGTTTTTTGCGCGCCGTCGGGCGAAACAACCGATTTCGACGTTCGGCAAAGGTTGAGATCGCGCAAAAACATCGATATTAATATTGTCAAAAAACGATGGAATCGTTCTCATGAAGAAGAAACTGTTGGAGTTTCCCCTCGCGTGTTGCGCCGCGTTCGGCGTTTGTTGGTCGACCGCCGAGAGCTTGGCGGCGACCTCTTTCGTCGCGGAAACGTCGTATTTGACGCGGCTCGGCGAAACGTTTGCGGCGTCGGAGTCTTTGGCGTCGATTTTCGCCGCGGACGACGCGACGGCGTTCGCCGACGTCGAAATCGCGCCGACGCAGTTTAACGGGCGTCCGTTGCAACAAGCGGCTAAAAGAACGTTTGGGATAACGCGCGGGTTGGCCAACGGGTTTAAATCGACCGAACAAATTGAACGCGAACTCGGAGAAAAACGAGACGCGCGAGCGAACGAACGTCAAGCGTCGCGTCATAACGCGGCTCCGAACGCGCCGTCCGGCGTCCCGGCGCAAATCGTCGCGCCGACTCCGGTTCCCGCTCCGGCGAAAACCGAAACGACGGTCGCGCAAGAAGCCGTCGAAGCGCCGGAAACGCCGCAAGAAGCGGAAGCGAAAGCGCGCGAAGCGGCGGAGAAAACGGCGCGAGAAGCGGCTTCCGAACAAGCGGAAGAACGCTCCGCCGAAGAAAAAACGCGCGCTTTGACCGGCGATCAAGAAAACGCGCCGGACGCTCGCGTCGATTTGCCGGAAGTCGACGCGTCGGAACACGCGCCGACCGAAGAGGAAAAACCGGTCGCGTCCGAACCGGCGACGGCGGCGACCGGCTCGACTCTCGGTTTCGGCGACGCGCAAAAAGCGACGCAAGAAATGACGAACGATATGCTGACGACGTTGAACGCTCGCGGCGGGACGTCGCTTTACGACCGCTGGCGCGCTTACGACGCCGGAGTGCGTCGCCAAACGTCGGCGCTCGAATCCGGAAGCGAGTTGAACGGGCGTTGTCGTTTGCGTTGGTACGAAAAACTTTACGCCGATCCGTTGCGTTCGGCGGGCGAAGTCGAGTTCTTCTCGCGCGCTTGGGGCGGATTCTTTGCCGGTTCGACGGCGGACGTCGTTTCCGGCGTTCGTTTGGCGCGCGCTAAGATGGACGTCGCGTTAAGAAACGACCAACCGGCGAAACCGGCGCCGACGACGCCGCAAGAGGCGATCGAAGTTTTGAAGACGGCGATCGTCGAAACGGCGGCCCTGCACGCTCGCGCGCTCGCGCCGATGAGCAAAGACGACGTCGCGGCGGTTTCGCGGGAAGCGCATTCGATCTTTTGCGCGCAGGCGCAGAGCGGACACACCGTTCCGAGCCGCGGTCGCGCGAAATATTTGATCGACGCGATGCAAAAAATGAACAAAACCGCGCTTTACGACGCCGCCGAAATCGCGCTTTCGGCGCTCGACGAAAAAACGCTCGCGTTGTTGGCGCAGGTCGATTTCGCTTCGCTGGAAAAAGTGAAGGTCGACGGGCAAGAGATGGGGCGCGTTTCGACCGAAGCGGGCGATATTCTTTTCGGCGATAAAAATTCGACCGTTTGGAACCTCGACCAATACTCGACCGTTTGTTGCGTCGTCGATTTAGGCGGTCGCGACGAGTACCGCGAAGGCGTTTGCAACGTCAACCGTCCGGTTTTGGTCGTTCTCGACCTCGGCGCGGACGACGACAATTACGTCGGGCAAAATCCCGGAATTCAAGGCGGCGCGATTCTCGGCGTTTCCGTTTGGTACGACGGCGGCGGGAACGACCGTTACCTCGCGAAGGACGTCGCGCAGGGGAGTTGTATCGGCGGCGTCGGGATTCTCGTCGACGAAAACGGCGACGATCGCTACCTCGGTTTCCTGCGGGCGCAAGGCCAAGCGCTTTGCGGACTCGGGCTCCATATCGACCGCGCCGGAAACGACGATTACCGCGCCGCGTTATGGGCGCAAGGCGTCGGCGCTCCCGGCGGTTTCGGCGCGATTCTCGACAAAGACGGGAACGACCATTATTACGTCGGCGGCTATTATTACGACTCCTACCCGGAACATCCCGGCCACGACGGTTGGGGGCAAGGAATCGGCGCCGGGATTCGACGCGTCGCTTGCGGCGGGATCGGGCTTTGCCTCGACTGCGGCGGGGACGACGCTTACGAGTTCGATTACTTCGGACACGGCGGCGGTTACTGGA
>JAFSFF010000214.1 GCA_017435375.1 Thermoguttaceae bacterium | reverse complement strand
TGCACGGCGAACGTTCGTCCCCCGAACAACAGCTCAACTGGTGGTGCGGGCCTTGGGTCGAAAAAACGACGGCGCAAGGGAAGAAAGTTCGCGAGCGTTACGGCCAGGCGACGCGCTTCGGTTACATCGTCGTCGCGCCGCGTTGGACGGAGCCGGGCCTCGGTTACGACTTTTCCGCGACGTCTTGCGCCGCCGTCCTTTACACGATGCGCGACGCGATGCGGCGCTTTTCGATCGACTCGGATCGCCTCTTCCTCTCCGGTTTCCTCGCGGGCGGCGACGCGGCTTGGGACCTTGCGTTGGCGCACCCCGATCTTTGGGCGGGCGTCGCGCCGATTTGCGGCGCCGCGACCTTTTTGACCGAAATCGTCCGACGCAACGGCAAATTTGTTCCGCTTTACGCGATCGGCGGCGAACTCGACGGCGGCAAACTCGCGGCCAGTAGTCGAACGCTCGATTGGGGAATGGACTTTACCCGCCCGTTCGATATGACTTACGTTCAGTACAAAGGACGCGGCGTCGAACCGTTTTCGGAGGAAACGACGCGCGTTTTCGAATGGATGCGGACGCGAACGCGGCGCTTTTTCGTTACGGAGGAGCGCGAAGTTTACTCGACTCGGCCTTGGAACAACTTCTTTTGGAACGTCGAATTATTCGATTTTCCCAGCAAGACGATGATCGACCCGCTCTTCCCCCCGAAGTTGGAGCGCGATTATAAAGGCGCGTCGACAAAGACGTTCCGCATCGCGGGGAACAAGCTGCTTATCGACACGCGAGCGGAACGCGGCGTCGTTTTCCTTTCGCCGGAGCAACTCGACTTCAACCGGCGAATGGAGGTCGTTTTCAACGGACGCAAGTTGACGCCGCAAAACGGTCGCGTTCCGGCCAGTTCGCTCGTTATGTTGGAGGACGCCCGCACGCGTTGCGACCGTCAACACCCGTTTTGGGCGTCCCTTAACTCCAAATTTCCCGGCGAATACAACGAATGGGAACCGCAAAAAAAGAAGGACGATTAAACTAACGACGTCGCGTCGTCTTATCTTGTTTTTCCGCCAAAAGCCGCGTCCAAAGCGCTTCGTATTTTCGCGTCGCGCTTTCGACGCGAAACTCTTGCGCGACGCGGTTTCGGTTGCGCCGCCCGAGTTCGTCCCGCAACGCGGCGTCGTTCGTTAGCGCCAATATCTTATCGCGCCAAGACTTATCGTCGTCGAACGCGCAAATTTGCGACGTCGTATCGTTCCCAAAAATCTCGGCGACGCCCTCGACGTCGGAGCAAAGCGCCGCCTTTCCGACGCTCGCCGCTTCCAACAACGCGTTCGGCATTCCCTCCCAACGCGACGGCAGGGCGAAGAGATCGGCGCTCGCTAAAATTCCCGGAACGTTCGGCCGCCAACCCGCGAAAAATACGACGTTTGCGAGTCCGTTCGTCTCGACGATTCGCCGCAGCGCGTCGCGTTCCGGGCCGTCGCCGACAATCCAAATTTCCCAATCGTTCGCGATTCGCGGCGCCCAAGTCGCGGCGTTCTCGAGAAATCGGTCGAAGCCTTTTTGCGGCGTCAAGCGTCCGACGCAAACGATTCGTTTCCGCCGTCCAAAAGGTTCCGGAACCCAAGTAAAATCGGCGTTTGCGTTTGTCGTTTCGAGCGATTCTAAGTCGGGAACGCGAACGCCGTTCGGAATCGATAAGACGCGCTCTTTCGGCAACCGCCCGACGGTTCGCGAAAAGTCGGCGGTCGCTTCCCCGACGCAAACCCAAGCGTCGACGAGACTTCGCGTCCAACGGTCGAGCGCGAGCCGCCGCGGCGCGTCCCGTTCCGCGACCCGAATCCCGGAGCAAACGACCGGAACCCCCGCCGCGCGCCCGGCGAAGCGTCCGAACAGGTTCGCGTGAAACATAAACGACTGCAAAACGTCGACTTGCCGCCGCCTCAATTCCCGCGTCAATCGTCGAAAAACCGACGGCGCGTTCCGCAATCCGGTCAACCCCAGCTCGATCGTTTCAATTCCGGCGTCGCGAAAGAGCGGAACAAGCGAGTTTTCCAAATCGCGAGCCAGTCCGCTCAACGAAAAGACGACCGGCTCGAATCGCGTTAAATCGAGCGTCGTCGCGAGTTGCAACAACGCTTTCTCCGCTCCGCCGCGCGCCAGCTCCGTTATCAACATCGCGACCCGAATCTTCGCGAACGGCGCGTCCGGTTCGGAGACGGTCGACAGCGCGTCGCTTGGCGTTGCCGCGTCGTTCCATTCCGTTGCTTTTTTCATTACCTTTACCTTTTTACCGCGCCGCGCTCTTTTTTCGCTTTGCGTCTTCGTTTTGTTCCCCCGATTATTTTAAACGCAAACCGGGTCGACGTTCAACCCCGAAACGTCGGCAAGTCGTTAAAAATCGCGCCCGTCCTTCTCTTTACGGCGCGACAATCGCTAAACCTCGCCAACTCGTCGCGCCTTTCCCGCCATTCCCATCCTTCCCTTTTTTTTCATCTTTGCCATTCTGCCTCCGACGTTTCCTTTTTTCGGCGTTTTCCTTAAAATTGAAGCGGAAAGAAAAGTCGCGCCTCTTTTATTTTGCCGCAAGTTCGTTATAATAATAACGGCGATTCGAACGTTCGCGTCGCCGCTCTCGCGAGAAAATCAACAACCCCTTTTTCCCAAAAAATCGCCCTATGACGTCTTCCGACAAGCCGCTCGACGCCGCGTTCTCCGAACTCGACGCTTACGATTACGAGCTTCCGGAGCGCTTGATCGCTCAAACGCCCCACCCCGACCGCGCCTCCGCCCGAATGATGGTCGTCGACCGCGCGACCGGAACGTTCCAACACCGCCGCGTTCGCAATCTTCCGGAATATTTGCGTCCCGACGACGTTCTCGTTTTGAACGACGCTAAAGTCTTGCCGGCGCGCTTGATCGGTCGTCGCGCCGAAACGCAAGGACGCTGGGAAGGGCTCTTTTTGCAATTCGACCCGCGCGGTCTTTGGGAAATTATGTCGAAGACGCGCGGCAAGTTGCGCCCGGGCGAAAAGATCGAACTCGAAAACCCGGACGGAAGCGGACTTACGCGTTATTTGGAAGTCGTCGGACGCACCGACGCGAAGACGATGATCGTCAAACCGCTGACGGAGGCAGGCGAAGATTCGACCGATTTTCTCGACAAAGTCGGTTGGGTTCCGATTCCGCCGTACATTCGCGGAGGCCGAATGACGCCCGCCGACCGCGACAATTACCAAACGGTGTACGCGTCGAAACCGGGCGCCGTCGCCGCGCCGACCGCCGGTCTTCACTTTACTAAAGAACTGCTCGACGAAATTCGCGCTCTCGGCGTCGCCGTTTGCCCGACGACCCTTTACGTCGGGGCCGGCACTTTCAAACCGATTACCGCCGACCGCTTAGCCGACCACCAAATGCACTCGGAAGTCGCGAATCTCTCGGAAGCGACCGTTCGAACGATCGAAGAGCGTAAAGCGCGCGGCGGCAGGGTTTTCGCGATCGGCACGACGTCGGTTCGCACCCTCGAATCGGCGGCGAACGCGCTTCCGGACGGCGCGATCGACTCGACCGGGCTCAATCCGAACGCGCTCGCGCCCTTCTCCGGCCCGACGAACCTCTTCATTCGTCCGCCTTACCGCTTCAAAGTCGTCGACGCGATGTTGACGAACTTCCACCTGCCGAAGTCGACGCTCGTTATTCTCGTTCGAACGTTCGGCGGCGACGACTTGTTAAAGCGCGCTTACGAAGAGGCGATCGCCGAAGATTACCGTTTTTACAGTTACGGCGACGCGATGTTGATTGTTTAAAACGCTTTAGCGCGTTTTACCTTCCCCGCTCTTTTGGTTCCTCGCGACGAGCGCCGTTCGCGTTCGTCGTTATTAATATAAATAGAAAACGCAACAATGGCCGACGACTCGAAATCTACGAAAAAAATCGCCGCCGAACCCCGCGAAAATTCCGGCGGTTCTTCGTTCGGAACGTTTATCCGCTTCGCGTTAATCGCCGTATTAGTCGGCTTTTTCGCCAAACCTTACCTCTTCAAACCCGCGGAAACGCCGAAAGCGCAATCGTTTGAAATCGCCGGCGAAACGATGGGCACCGTTTGGAACGCGACCGTCTGCGCCGACGCGCAAACTCTTACCGAAAAAGACCTTAGCGTCGACTCGGAAGCCGAGCCCGCCAAGTCTTGCGAAGAGTTGCTGCAACGTTTCATTCAAAAACAACTCGACGAAGTCGACCTCGCCGCCTCGACCTTCAAGCCGGAGTCGGACGTTTCCCGCTTCAACGCGTCGCAGTCGACCGAGTGGTTCCCGGTCTCCGAAACGACCGCGCAAATCGTTCAAATCGCGCTCGACGTCGCGCAAAAAACCGGCGGCGCCTTCGACCCGACGGTCGCGCCCCTCGTCGACCTTTACCGTTTCGGCCCGAACAAGTCGCCGCTTGTCCAATTTCCGACCGACGAACAAATCGCCAAACTCCGCGAAAACGTCGGTTACGACAAGCTCGAAGCGCGAACGGAACCGGAGCCGGCGTTGCGTAAAACCGTCCCGGGTCTGACGCTCGACCTCTCCGGCGTCGCTAAAGGGTTCGCCGTCGACCGCGTCGCGACGGCCCTCGAAGAAGCCGGTTTGCCCGACTATCTCGTCGAAGTCGGCGGCGAAACGCGCTGCGGCGGTCAAAAGACGCGTTTTAACTTTGAAACCGACGCTTTAGAGCGAACGCCTTGGCGCGTCGGTATCGAAGCGCCGGAAATCGCCCGCGACGTTCAGCGTTATATTCCGCGCCTCTATCGCGTCCTTACCTTTGATTCCGCGGCCCGTCCGGACGCGTCGTTGGCGACGAGCGGCGACTATCGCAATTACTTACAAGTCGGCGACTTGCGTTTCTCGCACATTATCGACCCGCGCTCCGGCAAACCGACTGTAATCGTCGAAAACGGCGCGCCGGTTTCCGGCGAGCGTCTCGGCGCCGTCTCGGTCGTCGCGAAAAATTGCGCCGAAGCGGACGCTTTCGCGACGGCGTTCTTCGTTTTGGGCGAAAAAGAGGGCGTCGCGTTAGCCGATAAACTCGGTCTTTCGGTCCTTTATCTCTTCCGCGCCGACGATTCCGCGCTCAAAATTCGCGAAGTCGCGTCGCAAGCGTTCGGAACGAACGTCGAGTCCGAAACGCTCGCCTCGGACGTTCCGAACGCCGACGCCGCGTCGCAAGAAAAAGCGCAATCCGACGTCGAGTAACGTTTAACGCGACGCCCGTTCGGCGTTACGTTTTAACGCAAACCTTATCCGCGCTCAACTTTCGGAGTCCGTCAATGTCCGACTCGTCGCCGTTTTCCCGCCTCGTTATTCGAGCGTCCGCCGGTTCGGGCAAGACGTATCAGTTGAGCGCGCGCTACTTGCGTCTTCTTCTCGAAGGCGCGCCGGTCGATTCGATTCTCGCGACGACGTTTACCCGCAAGGCCGCCGGCGAAATCCAAGATCGTATCCTCGCTCGACTTGGCAACGCCGCGCTTTCCCCCGAAAACGCGGCCGCGCTCTCTTCGCAACTTTACGACGGCGACGCTAACGTCCTATCGCAAGAGCGTTTACGTTCGCTCGCCGTCGACGTCGTTCGCTCGTTGCACCGCTTGCGAATCTGCACGCTCGACGCTTTTTTTATGCAGATCGCCGGCGGTTTCGCGTTTGAAATCGGCCTCCCGCCCGGTTGGCGCATCGTCGAAGACGTCGACGACGCTCGGCTCCTCCGCCAAGCGATTCAAGCCTCGTTCGCGCATTCGCAAACGCAAAACGCCGTCCAATTAACGCGCCTCCTCTTTAAAGGCGACCTCGGTCGTTCGATTGAAAACCAACTTTCGGAAATCGTCGAAGAAACATTAAACCTTTACTACCAAACGACTTCCGACGCTTGGACGCGTCTCAAAGCGCCTTGGCGTTCCGTTTCTCCGGAGGAACTCGCTCAAGCCGTCCTTTTCCTTGAAGCGGCGCCCCTTCCGACGACGAAGACGGGCAAGCCGAACTCTAATTACGTCAAGGCTTTGGCGAAATTAGTCGGTTTCGCTAAAGCGCAAAATTGGAACGAATTTTTAAAGCAAACCTTAACGCAAACGACGCTTCGAGGCGAACGAACGTACTACAAAGCGGAATTCGACGAAGGTCTCGCCGCGCCGATCGAACGGCTCGCCGCGTTCGCCAAGGCGAAAGTTCTCGCCGACGTCGCGTCGCAAACTCGAGCGACTTGGATCGCGTTGAATTCGATTTCTCGTTTTTTTCAACGTTCGAAATTGGAGGAAAACGCTTTCCGTTTCGACGACCTAACGCGAATTTTAGCGCGTCTTCAATGGGAAAATCGTTTTCGCCAAATCGTTTACCGCCTCGACGCGAAAACGTCGCACCTGCTTCTCGACGAATTTCAAGACGCGTCGTTCGGTCAATGGACGATTCTTAAACCCTTTGCGGAGGCGATCGTCGAACGCGACGACGCCGCGAAGCGCCGCGCGGCGTCCGTCGCGACACGTCCGTCGCCGACGCCTCTTTTCGACGCGCTCGACGAAAACCGATTCAACGACGCAACCGCCGCCGTCGTCGAAACTTCCGCGCGTCCTCAAACCGACGCTCGCGGTTCCTTTTTCTGCGTCGGCGACGTCAAACAAGCGATTTACGGTTGGCGCGGCGGCGTCGCCGAAATTTTCAACGAAATCGAATCGTCGATTCCCGGCGTCGAAACGGCGGAACTTACGTTGAATTGGCGCAGTTGTCCGACGGTGATCGAAACGGTTAATCGTCTTTTTTTACCGTTGACGCAAAACCCAATTTTTCAATACGATACGGAGGACGCGCCCGGTTCGCCGCAAGTTCGCAAAAAACGCGCGATCCTAAAAGCGGTCGAAAACTGGAGCCGCCGCTTCACAACGCATCAAACGGCCCCTTCGAACGCGTCGAAACTCGGATATTGCGCGTTGGAAGTCGCTCCGCTCGTCGACGATTCCGGCGTCCTTCCCGACTTTTCCGCGCCTCCGCTCGACGCGACCGAAAAGAGCCCGCTCGCTTCCGAAACCTCCGTCGTTTCAAACGTTAACGCCGTTCCGCTCTCCCAAAACGACGCCGCGACGCAAAATCTTCTCGACGCGTTCGCCGACGAAACGGACGACGAGGCCGACGGCAACACGACAGAGCGTCGTTTTGGAACGATTTCGCAAAAACAAGCGACGCTGGCCTACGCGGTCGCTCGAGTCGTTAAACTACGTCGCCAATTCCCGGACGCGACGATCGGCGTTTTAACGCGCACCAACAAATTAATCGTCAAATTCATCGCCGCGTTGAAAAAACAAGGCGTCGACGCCAGCGAAGAAGGCGGCGCGCCGCTCACCGACGCGCCGTCTGTAAACGCCGTTCTTTCGGCCCTTACGTTAGCGTCGCACCCCGGCGATCTCGTCGCGAAATATCACTTGGCGACCGTCGCGCCCCTCGCGGAACATTTCGACCTAACGCCGCAAAATTACGCGGAGACGGCGACAGGACGCCGCGTTTCCTTGCATATACGACGTCGCGTCGAAACTGGTGGTTTAGGACGTTTTGTCGCGGAAACGGCCGATCTCCTCTTTCCCCTCTGCGACGCGCGAGGTCGAGAACGGCTTGAAAAACTTATCGAATTAGCCTTTAGATACCAAGAGAGCGAACCGAACGTCCGACTCGACCGCTTCATAAAGACGGTTCGCGAAACCAAAATCGAATCGCCGTCCGACTCGACGCTTCGGGTAATGAGTCTCCATAAATCGAAAGGTTTGGAATTCGATATCGTCGTCCTTCCGGAACTCGACGCGCCGCTCGACCGCGTTCGTTCGTCCTTCGTCGTCGGTCGCAAAACGCCGACGTCCCCGATAGTAACGGCGCTTCGCAGCGTTCCGCAAGACGTTCAAAACCTTTTGCCGCAAGAGTTCCAACAGCTCTTTGAAGACGCGTTAACGGAGCGTTTCGAGGAAGCTCTTTGTCTACTTTACGTCGCGCTTACTCGTCCGGTTCGTTCGTTGATCGCGATCGTTTCGCCGAAAAAGAACGCTTCGAGAACGCCGAGTTTCGCGTCGATTCTTCGCGCCGGTCTCGCCGCGAACGCGCTCGTTTTTCCGGAGGATTCGCCCTTTTTCGGAAGAGCGCAAATAATTTTCGAATCGGGAGTTAAGAATTGGTCTCAAACCGTCGCCTCCCCAAACGCTCTCGACGAAAAACCGACGTCGACGTCGCGTCCGATATTCGAACCGCTCGCTCTTCCCTCGCGCCGATCGTCGGGCGTCGACGCGCCATTTACAGAACGTCGCCTTCTTTTTCAACGCGAAACGCCGACCGGCGGACGTTCGCCGCGTCGTTGGAGTCGTCCCGCTTCCTTTGCGTTCGGCAAAGCGTTGCACGCTTGTTTTGAAGCGGTTCGTTGGCTCGACGTCGACGGCAAACCGAGCGAACGCCTTTTACGGGAACGGCTTAAATCGTTAGGCTACGACGCGTCGGACGTCCGTCGAACCCTCGAACGTTTTGACGAAATGTGCGAAACCCCTTTCGTCAAATCACTCCTAAGTCTTTCTTATTACAACGGTTGCAATCGCAGTTCTTTATTAGACGACGCCGTATCGTCCGCCGTTTCGCTTCAACCGGAAACGACGTCGCCGACTTGGGAAATTTTCCAAGAACGCCCCTTTTCCTTTTTGAGCCCGAACGGTCGACTTTGGCGCGGCTCGATCGACCGTCTCGTTTTGTTGCGCGACGGCGATCGCGTCGTCGGCGCCGACGTGATCGACTTTAAAACGGATCGTCTTTCGTCGCACCGCGTTGCGTCGTCCGACGCCGCCGATTCATTTCTCTTGGAATCGTCCTTTCCTCCTCTTCCCGACGCGGAAACGCTGTCCGCATACCGTCGTCAGCTCGAGGTTTACGGCGCGGTCGTCGCCGATTGGTACTCCCTTCCCGTCGAACGAATTTCGTTGCGCCTCGCGTTCGTTTCGGAAGGTTTCGTATTCGCCCCGACGAAGCAGCCTATCCCTTGCGCCGCCGACCTTTCCGACGCGTCCGACGTTTCTTTTAACGCCGAGCGCGTTCCGCTTTTCCTCAATCGAACAAACGGAGACGAGCAATGTTAAAGCCGACGCGCTTAACCGACGGAAAAACAACGCGTTGCGATTTATCAACGTCCGTCGTCGGCGGTTTGCGACGCCATTTCGCGACGCCGCTTTCCGCCTGTTGCGCCCTATTTTTCCTTTTACACGGCGTCGCTTTTTCGGGCGACGACGCGGACGCCGGAGCGCGTCCGAGCGGCCCTCGGCCTTTGACGTCGGCGTCGACAACGCGACAACCTTCAAACGCTCGGTTAACGGTTCCCGTTAAGTCGCAAGACTTAGCGTCCGAACTTGCGCAACTTGAATTTCGATTTCGCGAAGCGCAAACGATCGGTTCCGAACGCCTCGACGAATTAACTCCGCAAATTGCCGAACTTGTCGACGCGGCGCGACGGCTTGCAACGCAAACGGCGGTCGGCTCGGACGAGCGACTCGACGAGCGCGCTCAAGAACTTATTTTACAACTCGTTGAATTTCAACGCTTAATTAGCGCTTCGTCCGTTTTTTTTAAGCAACTCGCTAAACTTGACGTCGCGTCGCTCGACGCCAAAGAGACTCGTTCCTTTTTCTCCGCCTTCTCGCGACAACGCGACCTTTTCAACTCCGCAACTCCTTCGAACGCTACGTTTGCGGCGTATCAAGCCGAGTTTGCCCGCGTCGCCTCATCGCTCGACGCGTTGCAAACGCTCGAAAGTTGGAACGCCTTCGTCGAAACTCGCGGTTCGGCGCTCGAACGTTTTTGCGTCGCCCCCGGCGACGCTGAAGAAGGGCTCGCGTTTATTTCGCAAATTCGCTATTGTCAAGGACTTCCAAAAGAATTTAAAATACTCGAACGACGCGCCGCCGAATGGCGTTTCACATCGTTAAATCACGTCGCAATTCAACGCAAGATCCTTCTCGCTTTGGAAGCGGAATTAACGATTAAATATTGGACTTTTGCGGCGACGTCCGATAAAATTTACTATTTGCCGCAACCGCCTCGGGTCGGTCGCAACGTTTGTTTCGCCGACGCCCAAGGAGCGCGTTCCTTTGTCGACGTTCCGTCCGCCGCCCCGGAAACCGCGACGTCCGAACCGTCGCAACGTCAATTTTTACAATCGCTTGCAGACGAAGCGCGTTTAATTCCGGAAACCTTGCGCGTCGACGACGCCGCCCGTTGGTACGCCGCTTGGAGCGCCCTTTTCTCTCGTCTGCAAAGAACCGACGCGCTCGATCCGCTCGTCCAATTTAGACTACTACATTCTATCGCAAATACGCTTTCGAGCGGCGATTTTTATTTTGCGCAACGTTTGGCGCCGACGCTTCGAATGCTGAACGTTCCTCGTCTTTCGGATGTCGACTCGTTCGACGTTTTTCAGACGGAAAACGTTGCAACGCAAGACCTTCGCCGTTTAGCGCGTTCGCGAATCGCCTTTTTGCCCGCCGACCGTTTAACGGTCGATAAAACGACTGAAGAACTCGACGCGCAGACGGAGCGTTTTTCGTTCGTTTATCGCCGCGTCGGTTGGCTCGACCGCGACTTTTCCGGCGCTTGGCGTTGCCGTCGACCGGAAAGCGCGCCTCTTCCGATCGGCGAACTTTACGTTTTACTCGCCGAGTCCAACGACGCAACCGACGGTAATTCGGCGACTTCCGAATCGCGTTTACACGACGCCAATTCGCCAAAATCGACGCCGCAATTCCGTTGGCTTAAAATTGGCTCGTCGGACGGTCGCCAAATAACGCTTAAATTGGCGACCCCTAACGTTTGCCGCGGTTCGATCGTTCTCTGTCGTTCGCGAGCCGGTACCCCGAAACCGGTTGCGAATTCGGGAGAGCTTGAACGTCTAATCCGACGTTAACCGTTAAATACCAACGAGTTACGATTAACAATTAGACGCAATAAAACCGTTTCTTCCCTCTTTACCCTTGATTGCTTCGCCCGTTTATGACGCGCTTTGAGACGCCGTTCGACACGAAAGAGCCGTTTTATTTTGATCGCGCCCGTCCTCTCGACGCGCTCCGCTCGCGCCTTGAAGAGCTTTCGGATCCCGGTTATCGAATGTTTGTTAGCAAACTTCTGCCCGGAGTCGACCGAATCCTCGGCGTTCGCGTTCCGACGCTTCGTTTGTTGGCGCAAAAAATCGCTCGAGATTGCGGCGCGGACTTTTTAAACGCCGTATTCGACGCTTTGTCGCCACCTTTTAACGTCGCATCGCAATCCAACTTTAAACGTTGCGAATTCGAAAGTTGCGAAGAACGTCTTGTCGTCGGTTTCGTCGTCGCGGAAACTCCGCTCAACTTCGACGAACGGCTCGACGCGATCGCCGCGTTTGTTCCGGCGATCGATTCTTGGGCGGTTTGCGACTCTTTTTCCGGCTCGCTTCGCATTCCAAGTTCCCGTCGAGACGAATTTTGGGAATTTCTCGACTTCTGCGCCGCGTCGGAACGCCCGTTCGAAGTTCGCTTTGCCGTTGTCGCGACGCTAAACCATTTTCTTGAAAAGAATTACCTCGACGCCGTTTTCGAACGAGCCAACCAAATCGCCGCGCGGCGTCTCGGCGAATATTACGTCGATATGTCGCTCGCTTGGCTCGTCGCCGAAACGTTTATCCGCTTCCCCGACGCTACGCTTAAATTCTTAGCGCAAAACGACTTCGACGACTTTACGTTCAACAAATCGTTGCAAAAAATCGTCGAGTCGCGCCGCGTCGACGAAGCGACAAAAAACGAGATTCGCCGCCTCAAACGACCGCGCCGCGCTCGACGTTCCGACGCTTAAACGTTAATTAACGCTAACCGCCGATTTCAACCGGAACAAAGTTCCACTCGTAATTCATTGCGGAGTCGATCTTTAACATTCGGAAACCAAATGGGCGCTTATCAAAGTTACGCGACGTCGTTTCGCCGTTGAGAATCGGAACGCCGCGATATTTCCGTTCGAGCGTCGTATGCGTATGTCCTGCGAAATAAAACTTTACGCCGCAATCGACGCAAAAATCGAGATACGCGCGCCGCTTGTCGGTCGGGAAATTGAAATACGCGTCCGCTTCCTCGAGCGACTTCACGAACGGCGGAACGTGCGTCGCGACGATAACCGGCGTTTTCTTTGACGCCGCGTCGCGAAGTTCCGCCTCGAACCAAGCCGAATGTTCGTCGCGCAGTTCGGTTTCGTCGGTCGGTCGGCAGAATTGCGAATTGGCCGCGACGACTTTCCAACCGTTGATAATCAACGACTTATTATCGTCGCCAAAAATCGCGCAATAAGCGTCGAGCGCGGCTTTTTTGACCGGATCGGGGACGTCGTGATTTCCGGGCGCGATCAAAAGCGGCGACTCGATTTTCTTCAAAAGTCGCGGCCAATCGCGCGGCGCGTCCTCGACCAAATGCGTCATATCGCCGGCGAAAACGACGAGATCGGGCCGCGCCGCGTTCAGGAGTTCGATTTCCTTTTCCAGTCGACGCAAGTCTTGCCGATACGCCGCTTCGGCGTTTTCCGCGATTCCGAACCCGAGTTGCGGATCGCAACAATGCGCGATCGTCAGCGTCGGCTTCGTCCCTTCCGGAAGCGCGTCGACTTTCTTCGGAACGTCTTTATTGTCAACGGTTTCGGCGGCGTTCAAAAACGTTTCGCCGGTTAGAGCCGTCGCGCCGAAAACGCCGAGCGCGCCCAAAAATTCGCGTCGTTCGAGCGAGCGTTTCATTTGTTTTCCTTTTCTTTTCGTTATTTTGGCATTGAAGGCGACGCGACGCCAAACGTCGACGCCGCCTTCTTTATAAAAACGCAACAAAACGTTTTACAACGGTTGCGCTTCTCAAACAACAAACAATTTATGCGGCGTCATTCGCTCGTTTTCGCTTGTTCGAAACGCGCCGCGGCGTTGAGGAAGTGCGTCGTAATCCAAAAAACGGTCCAACTTTCGGAGTAACCGCCGCGAAGTTTCAGGACGTCCGACATATCGCCCTGCTGCGCGAAGTTCGTATGTTGGAGTTGCTCGCCTTGGCTGCCGAACACGTCGATCAGCTGCCCGCAACTGCGGAACATCGGCTCGGCGACGCGTTCGTAACTCGTTTTCCCTAAAAGTTTTCCGAGTCGTTTAATTTCCGGCGCGAAGAGGACGCCGTACACGTCGACGTGCTGGTTTTGCGCCGACACGACCGTCCAGCCGCGCGTCTTGAATTGGAAGTCGCTCATTCGAC
>JAFSFF010000213.1 GCA_017435375.1 Thermoguttaceae bacterium | reverse complement strand
CCGTCGCGCCAAACGACGTCGGTCTTTTCGAGCAAATCGACGAGCAACTTCGTCGGCGCGGTCGCAACCGGCGTCGCGACCGGAGCCGACGGTTGCGCCGAAACGGGGAGCGCGAGCGTTGCGAACGCCGTTAAAACCGCGAGGATCGTTAAAATCGTTGAAAACGGCGCCGTCCTTTGAAACGACGCAAGGGAAAAAGAGGCGCGCCGGAAAAGTCGACGCAAAGAACGCGAACGCATAATAAAGCTCCTAAAGTAACGCGGAACGACGCGAAGGTCGGCGAAATGGGGGAAATAGGGGGGGCGGTAAAAACGAACGCTCCTCCAAAGCGACGCGAGCGACGGCGACGCGGGGAACGTTCCCATTGTACGACGTCGAGAATCGTTTGTCAAACGGAAAGGCGCGCGTTCCCCCGCTTGACGACGGGAAAAAAACGAGTACAATAAGGCTTGGTCGAACGCGTTTTGCCGATATTAACGGTTTTTCCCGTCGTCGAGCGATAAGTCGGAGAAAATAACGTTGGATTTTAAGTGAAGCGCGAGCCTTTGGGGGCGTTTTAAAAGCGATTTCCTTAATAAATAAGAACGAGCGCCCGAGCGTTTTTGAGGCGTTTGTCGTTAAAATCAATACAACCGGACGAGCGCCCGAGCGGTTTTGGGGCTTTGTCTTTTATTTAAAACGATACAACCAGACGAGCGCCCGAGCGGTTTTGGGGCGTTTGTCGTTAAAATTAGTACAACCGGACGAGTGCCCGAGCGGTTTAAGGGACCGGTCTTGAAAACCGGCGACGGTTTCCCCGTCCGCGGGTTCGAATCCCGCCTCGTCCGCTACTTCTCGCGTCGACCGCGAGAAAAAAGAATATTGACGCGACGTTAAGGCAATAAGACGGCGCGTCGGACAAGCGCGCCGCGCCGTCGTTTCTTGAAAGAACTCGAGAGCGAAACGGCGCGTTTTTGTTAAAGTTCGCTTGTCGAACGGTTCGATATTTCCGGTAAATACGCGTCGACGGCGCGATTGATTTTGCGTTTGGCGCCCCGAACGTCGACGGAGCGCGGTTGAGAATTGATTAACGCGACGAATAATGAAATCGAACGACCTCTTTAACGCGATTTTCCGACGAACCGCGTCCCTTGCGACGGCCCTTTTGACGATCGCCTCTCTCGGCGGCGTCGGGGAAGCGAACGGCGCGACCGCAAGAGCCTTGTTCGCGGCCCGCGCGTCGGCGCGCGTCGCGACCGTTCCGAACAACGTCGGAGCGGACCCGCTGGGAACTCCGCTCGCGACTTCCGACGGAGGCGCGACGAACGTCGTCGCGAAGGAAACGTCGTTCGTCGTTTCGAGCGCCTCTTATCCGGTCGCGCGGCGCGAAGTCGCTTGGCGCGACGCGCGCGGAACGCGAATTTCGGCCCTCGTTTTTTATCCGGCGGCGCCTCCGGTCGCGGGAACGAAGTTTTCGGTCGTCGTTTACTCGCACGGACTCGGCGGTTCGGCGGAACGTTTCGCGTATTTGGGCGAAGCCTGGGCGGCGCGCGGAATCGTAACGCTTTGTTTGCGGCATCCGGAGAGCGACGAAACCGTTTGGCGCGGCAAATTGCGACCGATGGGCGAGTTGAAAGAAGCGTATCGGCATTCTTGGACGGCGCGCGACCGAGCGACGGCGATTCGTTCGGCGATCGATTTTCTGTCGACGACGCAAGGCGCCGACGGGCCGCTCGGACGCGACCTCGATTTGACCCGAGTCGGCGTCGCCGGGAACGATTTGGGCGCTCTCGCCGCGGTGCTCGTCGCCGGTCAGCTGCCGCCGGACAACGGCCCGTCGCTAAAAGACCCGCGCGTCTCGGCGGTTTTGGCCCTTTCGCCTCCCGTTTTTTGCGATCGGCAACAAGGACGCGTCGTTTATTCGCTGATCGACGCGCCGTTGGCGACTTTCTCCGGAACGAACGACGACGGCGTCGTCGGCGACGTAAAAGCGGAGCAGAGACGAATTCCGTTCGATTGCGCGGCCGGCGTCGACCGCTTTCTCTTCACGTTGCAGGGCGGCGACCATATGGTTTACGGCGGACACCGATTGCCGACGAAACAAACGAACGACGCGCGGTATCAAGCGACGATTCGTTCCGCGTCGACGCTCTTTTGGCGCGCTTATCTTTGCGCCGATCCGGACGCCGCGCGGACGTTGCGGTTCGCGCCCGACGCGTCCTTTATGGCGACGGCGAGAAGCGAACGGATCTTTGAACCTTGATCGTTAGAAAGCGACGGCGTTGAAAAACGTCGTCGCTTTTTCGTTTTCGCGCGGTCGAGAACGTCGCGACGCCCCTCTTCTTGGGAACTCTTTTTGATTTTTGACGTTCGATTGAAAAGTCGCCCGTTTATTCCGGGGAGACGACGCGAATTTCAATTCTTTTCGCGAGGTTTTTCGTCGGTTTTTCTCTTTTGGGCTTGATTCGTTTCGCGGTTCTTCGTATACTTCGCCCGTTGTTTTTTCAGCTTGTTTCGGCGTCGGCGACGCGGAGCGAGCGGCGTTGGACGCGCTTTCGTTGGATTAAGAATTTTGAACGAATTTTCGGGCGTTAAGAAAAGATTGCGAATCGACGTTCCTTCGGCGCGTCGCCGTTCTTTGAGACGGCGGCGTCGGGGGAGCGTTTGCGCTCGTTCGTTCTTGTTGAGCGTTCTCGCGGCGGCGATCTTCGGGGGCTCGAGCGTCGCGTCGGGTTCGGATTTTCTCGCGTCGGCGCCGATCGGCGGAGGCGTTTTGGGGTTGAGCGACGACGGGAGCGGGAACGCGCCGAGCGTCGGTTTTGCCGACTTTGACGATTCTTTGGAAAGCGTCGAAGTTTCGCCGATCGCCGAAGAGGCGGTTCCGCTCGCGCCGACGAACGGTTTGCTCGACGCGGGATTCGGCGCGGTCGCGAAAGAGGAAGCGTTGGCGCAAGAGCGGGCCGATTTGCTCGGACATTCGCCGGAAGAGCGCGCGTTGGCGGAGCGGCTCGAAGAGCGAACGATCGGCGACTCGAAAATTCTCGCGCCGAAAGCGGTCGCGTCGAGCGAGCCGGTCGCGGTTTCCGCCGAATTCGGTTGGAAGGGGGAAAACGACGAACTCGGCGAAGTTTACGTTCTTTACGGAGATTGCCGAGTCGCGCAAGGCGCCGACGTCGTTTCGGCTCCGTCGGCGGTCGTTTGGCGTTCGTTTGCGGAGGACGGGTCGGCGCGGCTTCTCGTTTATCTCGAACAAGACGCGACGCGACCGTTGCGCGTCGAAACGTCGTCGGCGTTCGTCGAGGCGAAGGCGAAGGGCGACTCTTGGCTGGGAACGTTCCGAACGCTCGGCGGAATCGATTTGCGCATCGCGACGCCGGGGGACGGACAGCTCGCGCCGGAGGAAATCTATTTTCGAGCGAAGGAAACGGCCCGCGTCGAGGCGCCGAACGCTTGGAACCGCGTCGAAAACAACGGAAACGCCGACGTCGCGTCCGCGCAAAACGGGGAAGTCGCGCAAGAAGGACAAATCGCGCAAAGCGGAGAGGTCGCGCAAAACGAACAAATTGCGCAAGTCGAGCGAAACGGCGAAATCGGCGTCGGATGGAGCGAAACCGGCGAAGGCGAACTTGTCGAAGTGCCGGAGACGACGCGCGTCGAGGAATATTTCGAGCGAGCGCAAGCCGTCAAAAAGGCGCCCAAACGTCGTTTCCAAATTTATCAACGATACGACCGCGCGACCGACGTCAAATTGCGCCCCAATTCGAGCGAGTCGACCGACGGCGACGGCAAGGACGTTTGGCTGATTTCCAACGGTTTCACGATCGTCGTTCAAGGCGTCGACGACGCGGGCGCGCCGGTCGGCGAAGCGATCGAATTGTCGGCCGACCAAGCGACGATTTGGGCCGTCGGTTTGCAAAACGTCGACTTTGGGAACGCGGCGAGCAAAATAACGCCGGCCGATCTCGACCTCGAACTTTATTTGGACGGCGACGTCGTTTTCCGTCAGGGCGACAACGTAATTTACGCGCGACAAATGTATTACGACGTCAAAAATCTCGTCGGAATCGTCTTGGACGCCGAAATGGTCGCGCGGGTTCCGGAGACGAACGACGGTTGGCTCCGAATCTCCGCCGACAAAATTACGCAACGCGGCCCGGACGCTTTGCTCGCGACGAACGCTTGGGTTTCGACGAGCGCGATGGGCGAGCCGACGTACCGTTTGTCGGCGAAATCGCTCGTCGCCGAAACGCGCCGAACGCCCCTTTACGACGTCGCGACCGGACGCCGCGCCGTCGATCAGAAGACCGGCAAACCGGCGACGCGCGAGGAAAGTTACGTCGTCGCGGAGGACAACCTCGTTTCGATCGGGAGCGTTCCGGTCTTCTATTGGCCTTGGATGGCGATGGATATTAAGGAACGGGCGTTCTATTTGCGCAACGTAAAATTCGGGAGCGACTCCGTTTTCGGGACGCAGGTTCGAACGATTTGGAATCCTTACCAGCTTTTCGGGTTGGCGGAGCTGCGACCGGAGGGAACCGATTGGGATCTCGAACTCGATTACCTCTCCGACCGCGGATTCGGACACGGAACGACGTTCGTTTACAATCGCGATTCCCTTTGGAGCTGGGATACGCGAGCGGTCGGCGCGTTTAATTTTTACGGGATTTCCGACAAAGGCCGCGATAATTTGGGGCTCGGGCGGCGTTCGGTTCCGTTCCCGCGCGACTATCGGTACCGCGCGCTTTGGAAGCATCGCCAAGAATTGGGAACGCTCGGCTGCTTCGGCGACGGTTGGCTCTTGACGGCGCAGGCCGGAACGTCGAGCGACCGCAACTTCATTCCGCAATATTTCGAAAAGGAATGGCAGACGAACTCGAACCCGGAGACCCGCGTCGAGCTGAAAAATATCTACAATAATCAATCGTTCGGGATAACCGGAGCGATTCGCGTCGACGATTTTTACACGCAGACGAACTGGCTTCCGAGTCTCGATCATTATTGGCTCGGCGAATCGCTGTTCGGCTCGAACTTGATTTGGTACGAACGCACGCGGCTCGGTTACGGCCAATTCAAAACGACCGACATTCCTTACGCCGACGAGGACAAGGCGCTCTTCCGCTACCTCGATTGGGAACTCGCGCCCGATTCGACGAGTAATTCGCCTTACTCGCCGGGAACGCGAACCCTCTCCGCGGACGGGCTCGTCTTCACGACGCGGCACGAGATCGACGCTCCGTTCCAACTCGGCCCGGTCAAGGCGACGCCTTACGCGCTCGGCGAATACGGTTTTTGGAGCCAAGGCGTTTCGGAGTCGGACGTCGGTCGGTTGTACGGGCGACTGGGCGTTCGGCTGAACTTGCCGGTTTGGAAGGTCGACTCGAACGTCGAGAGTCGAACTTGGTACCTGAACGGATTGGCGCACAAGATGAACTTTGTCGTCGACGCGTCGGTTTCGGACGCCGACCAAAATTACGACGATTTAGTTCTTTACGATCAAATCGACGACTGGCAAATCCAAGAGTTCCGCCGCCGTTACTCCGTTACGACGTTCGACGGTTCGATTCCGCTGCGCTTTGACGAACGTTATTACGCGATTCGGCAGGGCCTGCTCGCCGGGAACGTTACGTCGCCGAGTCCGGAGTTGGCCGACGACTTGCAGCTCGTCCGACTCGGTTGGAACAACCGTTGGCAAACGAAGCGCGGGCCGGCGGGGAATCGGCGCGTCGTCGACTGGATTAAGTTCGACGCCGGTTTGAATCTTTACCCGAACGACGAGGAAAATTTCGGCGAAGTTCCCGGGTTGCTCGATTACGACGCGAGTTGGCTCGTCGGCGAACGGTTCGCGGTCTTGTCGTCCGGTTTGTACGACGTTTGGGGAACCGGCCAAAAGATTACTCGCGTCGGTTTTCAGCGTCGGCGGCCCGGCTTGAGTTCCGTTTATTTGGGCGTCGACCGCCTGTACGGCCCGATCGACTCGACGTATTTGAACTTCGCGTTGGCGTATCGCACGTCGGAGAAGTGGGGAATCGGTTTCAACGCGTCCTACGACTTGAGCGAAGGCCACAATATCGGGCAGAACCTAACGGTTAGCCGCGTCGGCGAGTCGTTCGTCGTAACGGTCGAGGCGAGCCGTAACGAGAGCCAAAACAACTGGGGCTTGAACCTGCAAATCGAGCCGGTTTTCCTCTTCGACCTCGACAAGGGCGACGAAGGCTTGCTCGGGTTGGGCCGAATGAACTGACGACGGCGAGTTTGCCGGTTGGGACGATCGGCGAAAATAAGAGGAGAACGGAGCGCGAACGTCGCGAAAGCGGCGGTCGCGTTTTTTTTTGAGTTTTTGGGCGAAGCGGCGTCTTTTTTTCCGCGTTTTTTCGGCGAAATCTTGGCGAACGCTTGATTTTGCGGCGCGCTTGCGGTAAAATAAGCGTCGCGTTTCCGATCTTCGACGGTAAGTCGGGCGACGGAACGCGAATCTCCGCTTTTATAACCGCTTTAATTTGACGAGTTAGGAAAAGACGATGCAAAAGAAAATTTCTCGACGCGATATGATCGGCGCGACCCTTGCCGGAGCGACGGCCCTTGGTCTCGGTTCGCAAAACGCTTGGGGCGAAGAAAAAAAATTCGAAAAACCGGAAAATTTTAAGGGCGACATTAAGCAATCGGTCTCGAAATGGTGCTTCGGTTCGATTCCGCTCGACGAATTCTGCGAAATCTGCAAGGGGGTGGGAATGGTCGGCGTCGACCTGATCGACCCGAAAGATTGGGCGACCGTCAAGAAACACGGCCTTACGGTTACGATGGGGAACGTCCCGGAAGTCAATATTCCGGTCGGAATTAACCGTACGGAAAACCACGACCGCATCGTCGCGTCGTATGAAAAGCACATTCCGATGGCGGCGGAACTCGGCGTTCCGAACCTGATTTCGCTCTCCGGGAACCGCGCCGGAATGGACGACGAAACCGGCCTCAAAAATTGTATTACGGCGTTGAAACGCGTCGCGAAAATCGCCGAAAAACACAACGTCAACATTATGCTCGAACTCCTGAACGGCAAAGACCATAAGGACTATATGGCCGACTCGACCGATTGGGGGATCGATCTTGTGAAGGGCGTCGGCAGCGAACGCGTCAAACTTCTGTACGATATTTATCATATGCACCGTATGGAAGGCGACGTGATCCACAACATTCGCCGCGCTTTTGACTGTATCGGCCACTTCCACACCGCCGGCGCGCCGGG
>JAFSFF010000212.1 GCA_017435375.1 Thermoguttaceae bacterium | reverse complement strand
GTCGTCGTCGAGAAAATCGCTCCGAAAGAAATTCAAGTCGACCGCGAAGCGAAATTCGTCGTTAAGGTGAAAAACGTCGGTTCCGCGCCGGTTCGACGCCTTGTTTTGCGCGACGTTCTCCCGGTCGGCGCCCGTTTCGTCGCCGCCGACGTCGCGTCGGTCGTCCCGAACGCTCGCGGCGAATTCGCTTGGCCGCCGTTCGACCTCGCGCCTTGCTCCGAAAAAACGTTCGAATATCGAATTATCCCGACGCAAGAGGGCGAACTCGGCTCCGTCGCGACCCTTTCCTTCGCCGCCGAAGCGTCCTGCCGCGTCCGTTGCGTTCGCCCGGCGCTCGAAGTCGAAGTCGTCGCGCCGCAAGAAGCGACGCTCGGCTCCAACATCGACCTGAACGTCGTCGTCGCGAACGTCGGCACCGGCGCCGCGACGAACGTCGCGCTCCTCGAAACGATTCCGGACGGTCTTCGACACCCGAGCGGCTCCGTCCTCGATCACGCGCTCGGAACGCTCGCGCCCGGCGAGAAAAAACGCGTTCCGCTAACGCTCCAATGCGTCGCGCCGGGAACGACCGTCAACAATCTCGTCGTTACCGCCGACGGCGATTTGCGCAAAGAAATTCAAACGGAAATCAAAATTCTCGCGCCGAAACTCGAACTTTCGATCGACGGCGCCGAAACGCCTTACCTCGAACGCCAAACGACGTACCGTCTGAAAGCGGCGAACGTCGGCGACGCGACGGCGAAAGACGTCAAGCTCGTCGCGGAAATTCCGCTCGGAACGACGTTCGTTTCGGCGAACAACCTCGGCGTTTACAAGGCGGAAACGCGCTCCGTTTATTGGGATCTCGCCGAACTCCCGGCCGGAGCGGCGGGCGAAATCGAATTGACGCTGACTCCGACAAAAATCGGCGCCGCCCGCTTGACCTTCGGCGGAACCGGCCCGCTCGGCTTGACGGCGCAAGTCGTCAAAGACGTCGAAATCGACGGTCTTCCGGCGCTCTCTTACGCCGTCAAGACGTCGCCGAATCCGGTCGAAATCGGCAAAGAAATCGTTTACGAGATTCAACTCGCCAACCGCGGAACGAAAGCGTCGACGAACGCGACGTTGCAAATCGCCGCGCCGGAAGCGTTGAAAATCGTTTCGGTCGAAGGCCCGACTCAATATTCGCAACAAAACGGCGCGTTCGTTTTCGACGCGATTCGCGAAATCCCGGCGAAGTCGGCGGTTGCGTACAAGGTGAAAGCCGTTTGCGAAGCGGTCGGCGACTGCCGCGTCCGGTTCCAACTCAGTTCCGACGACTTGGAACCGCTCGTTAAGGAGGAAAACGTCCGCGTTTACCGTTAAACCCCGCAAAGTCGACGCCCGTTCCGACGCGCTTTCCCGCCGTCGAGCGAGCGTCGACTTTCCCGTTTTTCTTTCCTTCCTTTCCCTATTTTCCCGTCTCCCCCATTTTCCTTAAGGAACCGTCAATGACCGTCGAAATCGTCGTCGACTCCGAACGACAAACGGACGTTTTGGGCCAAATTCTCGCGGAAACGCTCCCGGACGGCGCCGTCGTCGCGCTTTTGGGCACCTTGGGCGCCGGAAAGACTCGCCTCGTGCAAGCGGTCGCCGCGGCGTCGGGCGTTCCTCGCGACGAAGTCGGGAGTCCGACCTTCGTTCTCGTCCGCGAATACGAAGGCGACCGTCCGATTTTTCACTTCGACGCTTATCGTCTCCGCGATTCCGACGAGTTCCTCGAACTCGGCCCGGACGAATATTTCGAGTCCGACGGCCTTTCGTTCGTCGAATGGGCCGACAAAGTCGAAGACGCGACGCCGGAAGATCGACTCGAAATCGTCGTCGAGCCGATCGACGCGACTTCGCGCCGTTTCCTCGTTACGTCGCGCGGCGATTTCGTCCCCGATTTTGAAACCGTTTTACTCGAACGCTGGAAATCCGCGACGCGCCAAGAATAACGCGACGTCGTCGATTTTTAAACCCAAAACAAAATCAAAAAAGAATCGAACTCGCTTCAATAATCGACGGTCGCGACGCAAATCGCGCCGTCGATTTCGTTTTTTAACGTCGCGGCTTTACTCGCCGCCGACTCGCCGCCGCTCCAACCGCCCGCCGCCCTCGCCGATGAACGCCCCCGAACCCGCTCCGCGTCGCTCCCGTCGTTTTCCGCATTTTCGCGTCGAAACGCTTCTTTTTTTCGTCGTTCCGGCGGCGCTCCTCGCGGCGTTTTTTTTCCGTCCGTTCATCGAAAACGAGCGTTTCGCCTATCGCGACGTCGGCTATTTTTATTACCCGCTTTTCGAACAAATCCAACGCGAATGGGAGCGCGGTCGACTTCCGCTTTGGGATCCGTTCGAAAATCTCGGCCAACCGCTCGCCGGAAACCCGACGTCGTCCGTTTTTTACCCCGGCAAGGCGATTTTTTTTCTCGCGAGCGCCGGTTGCGTCGACTTTAACGCTTGTTTTTCGCTTTATATTATCGGACACGTTGCAATTTCCTTTTTCGGCGTCTATTTTCTAACGCGCCGACTTGGGATTTCGCGCTCCGGAGCGGTTCTCGCCGGAACGTCGTATTCCTTTTCCGGCCCGATTTTGTTTCAATATTCGAACGTCGTTTTCCTCGTCGGCGCCGCTTGGCTCCCGTTCCTCGCTCTTTTTTCGTTCGACTTTTTCGCGTCGGCGACGTTCGGCGGCAAACTGAAATCGGCGTTAAAACTGAGCGTCGCGCAGGCGCTCGCGATCCTCGGCGGCGAACCGCAAGTCGTTTATCTATCGACGTTGGCGTTCTTCGCGTTCGCGCTCTTCACGCCGGTTCGACTCGCCGTTAAAACCGCCCGCTCCGTCCCGACGTCCTCGACGTCCCAAGCCGACTCGACCGCTTTCGTCGTCCGCCGCGTTCGCGACCGTTTCCGAACCCGGCTCGCGCTCGGTCTTTTGCTCGTCGGCGGCGCGTCGACCGCGACGTTCCTCCTCGCGGCGCCGCAGATTCTTCCGTCGGCGGAGTTGATCGCCCGTTCCGAACGCGCGGCGAACGGCGCTCCGCGTTCCCTTTGGGAAGTTCCGACGGCGCTTTGGGCAAACAAGGGAAAAAATAACGGCGTCGACGCGGCGGCGTCCAAGTCGCGCCCCTCGGAAACGGCGCAAAATAGCAAAACGGCGCAAAACAAAGAAAACGCGCCGACCGAAGAAGCGGCGCCAAACGCGCAAGGAAGCGAACCGTCGTTTACCGCGTCTCTTTGGGGCGGCGAAATTGAAAACAACGGTCGAAACCGCGCGACTTATCGCTTTAGCGTCGGGCCTTGGCGTTGGGCGGAGCGGCTTTTCCCGAACGTCGGCGGGCGGCAGTTTCCGCGTTCGTCCCGTTGGTTCGCGATTTTTCCGGAGGAAATCTCCGTTTGGACGCCGACTCTTTACTGCGGCGTCGTTCCGTATTTGTTCGCGCTCTCGGCGGCGCGCTTCCGTTTCGGCGGTCGACGGTCGCGCCGCGCCCAGTCGACGCTCGCCGCTTTCCGCGTTTGGGCGACTTGGCTCGTCGTCGTTTCGACGGCGGCGGCGCTCGGCGGTTTCGGCGTCGTTTGGGCGGTTCGTTTCGCAACGGCCCTCCTTAGCGGCGCGGCGCCCGCTTCGGCGTTCGTCGACGGCGACCCGGTCGGCGGGCTTTATTGGTTTTTCAATTTGACGCTTCCGAAGTTCGTCGAATTCCGCTATCCGGCGAAATTATTGACGTTAAGCGCGCTCGGTCTCGCCGTTCTGACCGGTTTCGGTTGGGACGAACGCCGACTTTCGCGACGTTTCCTTATCCTTGGCGGCGGCGTCGGAACGCTTGCGTTCGTCGCGTTCCTCGTCCTGACGATTTGCGGCGACGGCGTTTTCTCGCCCCTTCGCGCGGTCGACCCGATTTGCGGCCCCGTCCAACCGCGCCTCGCGTTCGCGTCGGTTCGCGGCGCTTTCGCGCAAACGACGCTCCTTCTCGCCGCGACGCTCCTTTTGCTCGTTCTCGAAAAGCGCGTTTATCGAACAAAAATCGACGGTTCCGACGCTTCGCCGTCGTTCCTTTCTTCGTCCTTTCGTTCCGACGTCGGCGTCGCTCGCGGCGTCGCGTTCGCCGTTTTAGCGATTTCCGCGCTCGACCTTTACGCCGCGAACGCTTGGACGGTCGCGACGGCGCCGCGTTCGATTTTTGAAAGTCGTTCGGAAATATCGCGAATCGTCGAAGCGGAACGCGCCGAGCGTCTTGCGCTTCCGCTCGACGCCGCCAGTCGTTTCGTTCAACTTAACCGTTCTTCCCATTTTAACGCCGAAGAGCCGTCAAATTCCCCGCGTTCCGCCGATTTTAACGCCGACGCCGACGCTCTCGACCGTCTCGACGCGCCTCCGTTGCGAATTTACCGCTTTCCGGTTTGGTTTCCCGCCGCTTTTCCGACCCGTTCGTCGAGCGCTCGTCTTGCGGAACGCGTCGTTTGGGACGCCGCGACGCTCTTTCCGAAATATCCGTTTTCCCGAGGAATCGCGACGATCGACGCCCGCGGAACCGCGATGGAAGCCGAATACGCCGCCTTTATCGACGCGTTTCCGCTCGGTTTCAATCGCGACGCCGACGCCGCTTTCTTGGACGTCGCGTTCTTCCTCGGCCCCCCGGAAGTAACGGCTCGACTCGCCGTTCCAAACGACGCGGACGTTTCAACCGGCCCCGTCCCCCAAAACAATTCGACCGCCGCAAACAACGCCAATAACGCCGACACGACGCCGCCGCGCGCATTTTAGACGGCGAACG
>JAFSFF010000211.1 GCA_017435375.1 Thermoguttaceae bacterium | reverse complement strand
TCGTCCGGCGACTGCGCGCGACGATACTCTTCTTCGGCTTTCAAATATTGGGGCGTTAAATTAGCGGCCATCTTCTCTATTTTATCTAAAGGAAAGGGTCGAAAAGGCGAAATCGACGACGCTCGACGCGAACCGGCGCCGAACCGGAGCGGAAACCGCCCCGCGTTCGTTGGAAATCGACTCCGCGAAACGTTTCCGGAATCGCCGAACAAACGCGACTCCGCGAAACGACGGCTTCGGCGATTTCCCGGTCAAAAACGTCGAACCGGCGAAACGTTTTTCCGCCGTCGCGAGCGTCTCTTACGATGATACCCGCAAACGCCGCAAAAAGCAAGCGCCCGCGAAAAAAAGGGACAAAAAAAACGCAAAAACGTCGACGAAACGCGCCGCTTGCGTCGCGACGCGCCCCGTCGACGCTAAAATTCGCCGCCTCCGCTTGCGCTCCGCCGCTCGACGCGTTAGAATAACGACGTCGAATCAAGGAAGCGCGCGGAAGCGGGAATCGCCGCCGCTTCAAACCAAACGACGGCGCAAAATCAACCGCGCGAAATCATTTTTCGCCCGTCGCCTTAACGTCCGCGACGTTAATACGGCGCCCCTCTTTCGCCGATAACAGCGCGGCGGCGACGCAACGTTGAACTTCGAGCGCGTCGCGGAACGTCGCGATTGGCGCGTCGCTTTGATATTCGCGTCCGCTTTCGAGCGCGTCGATCGCTCGCATATTTTCACAAAGTTGGTAAACGGCAAGGTCGCGGTATCCAATGCGATGACCGTCGGCGAAATCATGATTCCAAAAGCCTTTACGGTTGCAATCGATTTTTGTCCAACCGCGAGAAATCGCTTCGCCGTTCGGCAATTTGAGCCCGCCGTCGGCGGCGTAAACCCACAACGTCGACAAGTCGTCGTAACACCATGCGAGGGTCCCGCGTTCGAAACAAATTTCAAACTTGTGCGAATTTTCGTGTCCAAAGCAGTTCCGACTAACGCTTAACGAGCCGACCGCGTCGCCGGACAAGGCGAAATTCGCCTCGAGCGTGTCGTCGACGTAAACGGGACGCATTTCGCCGGTTTTGAGATCGCGGCGCTCCTTAACGTGCGTCGTCGCAATTGCCGAGACGGTTCGCGGGCGTTCGTTTGTTACGTAATTCAGCATATCGAAGCAGTGCGACGCCAAGTCGTAGCTCGCGCCCCCCGCCTGCTCCTCGACAAAACGCCAAGTGAGCGGCACCTCAAAAATTGACGCCGACCAAGATTGCCAATACTGTAAGCGACACGCTGTCATATCACCAAACACACCGCTCTGCGCCAACTTACGAGCGTAAACGGTTGCCGGCGAACGACGATAGATAAAATTAACGCTATTCAAAAAACGTTTATTCGCTTCCGCCGCTTGCGTCATCGCGAAAGCCTCGTCGAGGGTCGCCGCAAGAGGCTTTTCTGAGAAGCAGTGAACGCCTTTTTCGAACGCGGCCAGCGCGACGCTACAATGCATCGCATTGGGAAGCGGCGGGTACGCGTAATCCGCGTTTTCAAGCATCTCGTCAATGCTTCGAACGGGGGTCCAACCGTCTTCCGCGGCTCGCTCGGCTTCTTCGTCCGAGAAGACAAACGCGTTGGCTTTGACCGCACGGAATGGCGCGTCGCGAAAATAACGGTTGACGTTGTCGACGACGGCGGCGTATAAGCCGCCCATCATACCGTAGCCGCCGAGACCGACTCTTAAGATTGTACGCTTTTCGTGAGACATTACGTTCTCCTTTTTATAACTAGTTATAGAGTTTTACCGCGTATGTATTACGGTAAACAGCGAGAACCGCGCGGCTCTCACTTAGTTAAAGGCTACTACACCTTGTAAAAGAGACGCCCTAAATTTTACTCGGAGAAAGATTCGTCGAAGATTTTTCTAAAAAGAATCGCTACAATCCCTACAAAACAAAAAGTCGCCGTCGGTCGCGCGTCTTTTCGACGTTCGACTTCGCGGCGGCGGTCGCATTTTCGGGGGAGTCGGGCGTTTTTATTCGCCGTTAAAGTTCGGCGCGCGTCAAAAGCGTCGGCAAATTTACGTTTTTGGCGTATATTGCAGTCGACGCTCTTGCGCAATGCGCGAACGACGGCGCTAAAAACGAACTCCAATGTTCGCGAACCGACGTCGTTTCAAGAAAACGCCGGTTCGCTTAAAACTCCGTCGACTATTTAATGTCTTCGAGTTTGACCCAGCTGCGTTCGGCGATCGATTTGTCGCAGGCGGCCAACGTGCGTTGGACGTTGAACGCGTCGCGGAAGGTCGCGATCGGGGATTCGCTTTCGTAAGCGACGCCCTTGTTAAGCGCGTCGATGGCGCGCAGGTTTTCGAGAATACCGTAAACGGTAATGTCGCGATAACCGATCATATGGCCGTCGGCGAAGTCGAAGTAGTTGCCGTAAACCGCGCGGTTCGTGCAGATTTTACTCCAACCCCAGAGTTGCGGGTCTTCGGCCGTTTTGTCGAAGACTTCGAGGTAGTTCATTTCGTCGAAGCAGAATTTAATCGTCCCTTTTTCGAAACGGAGTTCGTAACCGTTTTGGTTTTCCGAACCGCAAGCGTTGCGGGTGACGGAGAGCGTCCCGATGGCCGAGTTGTCGTCCAACGTGAACATAACGCGCATCGCGTCGTCGACGTCGCAGTCGCGGATTTCGAAATCGTCTTGCGCTTGTTGACCGGCGCCCATATTGCTCAGTTGCGACGCGAAGGTTTTCTTCCATTTGCGTTGTTTGACGTGCGTCGTTTGCATCGCGCAGAGTTCGATCGGACGAAGGCCGGTGATGTAGTACAGCATATCGAGCGAGTGCGAACCGAGGTCGCCCGCCGCGCCGCCGCCGTGCGATTTTTCGAAACGCCAGCTGCCGTCGGCGCCCCAACCCCAACCTTGGTTGTAGAACATACGCGCTTCGATCAAACGACCGAACTTGCCCGAGCGCGCCAGTTTACGAGCGTAAACGTTCGCCGGGACGCGACGGTAAATGAAGTTGACGCTGTTCAGTTGGCCCTTGCAGGAGTCCGCTTTATCGGCCATTTCGCGACCTTGTTCGAGGTTCGCGGAGAGCGGTTTTTCGCAGAAGACGTGTTTGCCGGCGTCGAAAGCGGCCATCGCGGCGGCGTAGTGCGCGGCGTTCGGCAAGCAAATGTCGACGTAATCGGTGTCGGCTTTCGCGATCACTTCTTTCGAAGCGTCCGGGCCGACGATCGCTTTCCAACCGTCGCGTTCCGCCATCGCTTTTTCGCCGTCGTTCCAGCAGGACGCGTAACCGAGAACCGGTTGAATCGGCGCGTTTTTGAAGTAGCCGACGACGCCGCGGTACGCCAAACTACGAATAACGCCCATCATACCGTAACCCAAAACCGATACGTTCAAATTATCCATTGAAAATCCTCTATCGCTTGATAAAGCCGGTAAAATTATTCGTTTACGCAAAATAGTCGCGCGGTCGCGGCGCCAAACCGCCGCCGCGCTCGTTTCGTTCATTATACCAAAACCGACGCGCGGTTGCAATCGTTTTTCCCGTCTTTTCCGCGTTTTTTCGAAAATTCTTTTTCGACGCGAAATCGACTTCAAGTCGCGACGACGGTAAAATTAACGCATTCCCTCTAAATTTCGCAAATTTTTGAACGAACGTTTCCCGGGGCTGGACGTCGGCGCAAAAAGGGTTAAAATTGAAACGGTTGCGCTTGCGACGAGCGCTAGGATAATCGATAAGGGCAAAAGAAAAATGACGACTCAACGTCTTTCGACCGGCGTTCCCGGTCTCGACGAACATCTCGGCGGCGGCCTGATTCCCGGAACGACGACCGCGCTCGTCGGAAGCTCCGGCGCCGGAAAAACGCAGTTCGGACTCCAATTTCTCAACGCCGGGCTCGACGCGCCGGAACGTCGACGCGGCGTTCTCCTCGACCTGACCGCTCGCGGCGACTCCCAAAATCACGCGGCTTACGCCAAGTCGCTCTTCGATTGGGAAATGAGCGAAGAAAGCGGCGACCGCCCGTTCGACCCGACGGAGTTTTTCGCTTGCGTCGCGGCGAACGAACGCTTCGCGGGCGACTATTTTCACGCGTTTTCGCAGGCCGGGCGGCGCGTTACCCGTCGCGACCTCGGCGACGACGCTTGGCGCGAGTGGAAACTCGATTTGACGAAACGCCTGCAGTCGACGATTTCTTTCCTTTACGCCAACTTTGCGCAGGGCGCGCGGCGGCTCGTCGTCGACGGCGTCGAACCGGTCGAGCGACAGGGCGAGTCGATTCAATTCGAGTTGCTCGAATACGTCGAGCGGCAAATCGTCAAAAAGGAGTCGGCTTGGGTCGCTCGCGACCTTTTCCGCCAGAACTTCCGCGAGTTCGAAACGCAAATCGGCGCCCAACCTTACCCGGAAACCGAAATCGGAACGCTCTTCTCGTACACCGCGCCGGAAACGTCGCTCGACGCGCTGATCGAGAAACCGCTCGAAGAAGGCGACTTTTTCGCCCAAGCGAACACCGTTATTTATCTCGGTAAAATACGCGACGGCAAGCGTTTCCGACGCGCGCTTTACATTATGAAACACCGAGGTTCCGCCTGCTCCGACGAAATCCTCTTTTACGAAATCGACGACGCCGGTTTGAAAATCGTCGACTGACGCGCCGCAAGTTCCCGTTAATTCCGCGTTTGAAGAAACCGCTGCAATGAAAAACGATAAAAATAATAAAAAAACGTCGTCCATCGTGAAAATGACGACCGGAGGAAGCGCCGACCGCTTTTGGAACCCGCGTATGTGGGACGGCGTTACCGTTTCCGCTTGGCTGAACATTCTGAACGCCGGTCGTTGGCGAATCGCGCCGACGCGCTTTCCGATGTTTTGCGTCGTTTCCGGATTGGCGTTGACCAACTCGTGTTTGGCCGGTTGGCAAAAGCTGACTCGCGGGAAAAAAATTCGGAACGCTCAACTCGTCGACGCGCCGGTCTTTATCGTCGGACACTGGCGCAGCGGCACGACGCTTTTGCACGAGTATATGATGCGAGACGACCGTTTCGCCTGCTCCGACACTTACGACTGCTTCGCTCCGGCGCACCTGCTCGTTTCCGGGCCGCTTTTCCGTCCTTGGGTGAAATATTTGATGCCGAAAAAACGTCCGATGGACAATATGGCCGTCGGTCTCGACCGTCCGCAAGAAGACGAGTTTGCGATCTGCGCGCTCGGAACGCCGTCGCCGTACCGCGAAATCGCTTTTCCCAACAACGGTCGCATCGACGCGGATTATTTGACGCTCCGCAATTTAAGCGACGCCGACCGTTCTCGTTGGCTCGACGCGCTCGAATACTTCCTTAAAGTCTTGACGGTCGGTCGCGGCAAGCGGATTATTTTGAAGTCGCCGCCGCACACCGCTCGCGTTCGCGCGATTTTGGAGCGGTTCCCGAACGCGAAATTCGTTCATATTTCCCGCGACCCGTTCGCGCTCTTCCCGTCGACGGTCAACCTTTGGAAAAAGCTCGCCGCGACGCACGGTCTGCAGTCGCCCAAGGGAGGCGCCGCGCTCGAAGAGAAAGTGTTGAGCGATTTCGAAGCGATGTACGACGCGTTTTTCGACGACGTTAAACTCCTTAAAAAAGAGAATTTCTGCGAAATTTCTTACGACGAGCTGGTCGCCGCGCCGGTCGAAACGCTCGAACGGATTTACGTCGAACTTGGAATCGACGGTTTCGACGGTCGCCGCGCCGCGTTCGAAGAGTTCGCGTCGACGCAAAAGAAGTATCAAAAGAACAAATTCGAACTCGCGCCGGAAATCAAAGAGACGATTTCTCGCCGTTGGAAGGCGTACTTCGACCGCTATTATCCCGCGAAATAAACGTCGTTTAACGTTTTAACGCAAACGCAAAACGCCGCGTCGAAAGAAAAAATCGACGCGGCGTTTTTTAACGTTTTAACGTTCTTTTACGTCGAAACGCGCTTTACTTCGCTTCCGCTTTCGTTTTCGAGAGGAGCCAAGTATAAAGTTCCGGCTCGGCGTACGCGTTGAGCCAGCTGTTGTGTCCGACGCCGGGATAAATCGTCAGTTTCGCCTCTTCGTTCCCGGCGGCCTTAACGGCGTCGATCATCCGTTGCGACGCGCCGAGCGGAACCGCTTTATCTTGGTCGCCGTGAAACGCCCAAATCGGCGTCGACGCCATCTTCGCCGCCGCGTCGACGTTCCCGCCGCCGCAGATCGGAGCCGCCGCCGCGATCTTTTCCGACGCTTCGGCGAGAAGATTCCACGTCCCGTAACCGCCCATCGAAACGCCGGTTACGTAAACGCGGTTTTTGTCGATCGGGTACTTTTCGCAAAGTTTGTCGATCATCGCGCTAAGTTGCGGCGCCGACCAACCGACGTTGCGCGGGCATTGCGGCGACACGGTGAAGAACTTCCAGTTTTTCGCGCCTTCCTCTTGCGAGCAAATTTGCGGCGGGCCGTAATTCTTCAGGAGTTCGAGGTTGTCGCCGCGTTCGCCCGAGCCGTGCAGGAAGAGCATCAGCGGGAAACCGGCGTCCGTCTTCGCCGACTCGTCCGACGGTTGGAAGACGTAATATTTCAGCGTTTCCGTCTTCGAGTCGTCAAGTTTGTCCGCGACGCCGCGACCGCCGCGAACGACCGCCGGAAGTTCGATCGACGCCGCGACGAGGGCGCCCGCTTTCGGCGTTTCGTCGGAGGCGACCGGCTCGACCTTCGTCGGTTTGCCGCTCAAACGTTTCGAGAGAAGCCAATCGTAAAGTTCTTCGTTCGCGTAAGTTCGCGACCAGCTGTCGTGTTCGACGCCGGGGTAAATCGTCAATTTCGCTTCCGGGTTCCCGGCTTTTTTGTTCGCGTCGATCATCGCTTGCGACATTTGAGGCGGAACGAGGCCGTCTTTGTCGCCGTGGAACGCCCAAATCGGCGTCGTCGCCATTTTCGCCGCCGCGTTCGGATCGCCGCCGCCGCAAATCGGAGCCGCCGCCGCGATTTTTTCCGGGCAATGCGCCAACAACGACCACGTTCCGAAACCGCCCATCGAAAGCCCGGTAACGTAAACGCGGTCTTTATCGATCGGGTACTTTTCGCAAACCTTGTCGATCATAACGCTAAGCTGCGTCGCCGACCACCAAGAATCAGCGAAACATTGCGGCGCGACGGTGAAAAACTTCCAATTTTTCGCGCGCTCCGGATTCGAGAGAATCGCCGTCGGGCCGTAAATCTTCAGGCGGTTCAAGTCGTCGCCGCGTTCGCCGATCCCGTGCAGGAAGATAAGGAGCGGAAAGCCCGCGTCCGTCTTCGCCGACTCGTCGACCGGTTGGAACGCCAAGTAACGCAACGATTGCGACTTCGTTTCGTCGAGCGTTTCCGGCCCGAAGAGTCCGCGTTCGCGCTTCGAAAGGGGAACTTCGACCGCGCCCCGAACGAGTTCGCCCGCCTTGGGAGCCTCGTCGAGCGCCGCTTCTTTAATCGGCTCGACTTTCGCCGGTTTGCCGCTCAAACGCTTCGAGAGGAGCCAAGTATAGAGGTCGGCTTCCGCGTAAGCGTTGATCCAGCTGTCGTGTCCGACGCCGGGGTAAACGGTCAGTTTCGCGTCCGGGTTGCCGGCTTTTTTGTTCGCGTCGATC
>JAFSFF010000210.1 GCA_017435375.1 Thermoguttaceae bacterium | reverse complement strand
CGAACGCCGACCGGTTGCCAAGGATCGTGATTTTCGACGACGCCGACCGAAATTTTCGACTCGCTTTCGGAACGGATTTTGAACGTAAGTCGATAAGGCGTACCCTTTTCGACGCCGAGCCCGACGCGGTGAATTTGCGGAATCCAGTTGACGGCGCCGACTTTGGCGACGTCGAGCCGCAACGCGTTCGCGTCGATTCCGGTTTCGCTCGCCGGAACGATTCGCCAACTTGTTTTCGCGGTTTCGTCGAGTTGCAACTCCCAAGGACGGTTGAACTTAAAGTCCGGCGCGAACTTGCCGTCGGCGATTTGCTCGGGGCCGGTCGGGTAGTCGCGGCTGTTCCAAGCGGCGCGGAGCTTGGCGGTCGAGCCGTATTTCTTCGCAAGCCAAGCGTTCCAAAGGCGTTGGAACTCGTCGCAATACGGCGACGGGAGATTGTCGAGCTCGCCCCAAGACCAAGAGGCGACGACCGAGTTTTCGTTGTTGATTTCAATGACCGCGACGCCCGGGTCGTCGACGTAAGCCTTGCCGGTGTAAGGGTTGACGTGCGTCAGCAGGTCGCGGGCGTACTTCTTTTGCAGCTCGATCATGCGCGGGTCGAAGTTGTCGACGCCCTTGTTTTGCGTCGGGAGGTCTTTCGAGTTTTCGAACCCGTCGCGCTCGTCGAACGCTCGCGAAACGTGCAGGTTGATATTGACGTAAACCCCTTCTTTTTGAAGGCAATAGATCATGTAGTCGAGCTTGTCGAGCTGTTTCGGGTCGATTTCCGTTCGCGTTTTCTCGAAGTTGGCGCCCCAAATGTCGCGGCTGTCCATATGGTGCAGTCGGACGACGCCGATCCCGAACCGCGAAAGCGAACGAGCGAGGAACTCGGCGTTTTCTTTGTCCGGGAAGTTGCCGCCGAAACAGAGGTTCGTGCCGAGGAAGCGCGCGTCGCCGGACTTGAACGCGAACCGACCGTCTTTCGTTCCGAGAAATCCTCGCGATCCGGCGTTCGGAAGCGGATTGTCCCAAGTCTTGACGTTGGTGATGTTGCCTTGCGCGCCGTGTTGGATAACGAACGGGAATTTAGCCGCGTCGTCGGCGAAAAGCGCCGTCGAACCGACGAGACAGCCGAGAAGCGCCGCGAGCGCCGAACGGGTGAGTTTTTTGCGCATCGGATTTTCCTTAATCGGCCCCGAGCGTCGAAACGCTAAGGGCGGTTAAACGTTGACGTTAAAAGCGTCGTCGACTCGGCGGCGGAAGGCGCGATGTTTTGCGGAGAAAGGCCGTTCGCTCGGTCGACGGACGTTTATTATATCCGACGGCGCGGGCGATTTCCAGTCGGCGAAGGGCGTTCGAGGGGATTTTTAAAGAAAATGCGGTAATTTTTTGAGAAGAAAAACGAGCGAAATTCAAGAAATCAAAGGTTCGGTTTCGCGTCGACGGAAACAGTAAGACGAGCGAGGTTGTTTTAGAAAAACGTTGCGATTTTGGCTGTTTTCAAAACGCCGCGTCAAGCGAAAATTTTTAAAAAAGCGGAAGATAAATTGAGTAAAACGGAGAAACGGAGAAACAAAGGACGGAAAAATGCGTAATATAAGAAAGAAAGGGGAATAAAAAATGAACGGAGCGAGGAAAATTTTGAAAGTTTTAAGCGATAAACCCTAGGCGCAACGCGTAAAATTGGTATATTTTAAAGAACGCGTCGCGCCGATTTTTTTCCGAGGACGGAAGCGGAGGCGACGACGGTAAAAAATAGCGACGAAGAGCCGCAAGTCGAAAGGAACTCGACGTTAGTCGGAAAGGCGAACGATGGAAAACATCTTCATTTTGCACCTCGCGATAATTTTGGGCGCCGGTTTGATCGCCGGTTGGATTTGCAAACGCTTGAACGCGTCGCCGCTGATCGGCTATTTGGTCGTCGGCGCGTTGATCGGCCCGGGCGGGTTCGACTTGACCGGCTCGAAGGAGATGAAAAAAGCCCTGAACGAAGCGGTCGAACAGGCGGCGGAACTCGACCCGAATTTCGCCGAAACTCATCGCCTAAGCGTCGACGCGTCGCCGACTTCCGACGATTCGCAAGCGGAGAAACAAGAATCGGTCGCGGCGGTAAAAACGGAAAAACCGCTGACCGAAGAGGAACTCGCGGAGGAAATCGCCGAGCGCGAAGAACACGTCGTCGAGATTCAAGAGGAAATTCGCAAAGACGAATTTGCGTTCGACGCGACGACGGAGTTCGGCGTTCTGTTGCTCTTATTTGCGATCGGCATTGAGTTTACGTTCGACAAACTGGCGGCGACGGCGCGTTATATGTTCCTCGGCGGCTCGTTGCAAATGGGCTTGACGATTCTGATTTCGATCGCCGCCAATATGTTGTTCGGAATGAGTTTAACGAGCGCGTTCGTCTTGGGGTGCGTCGTCGCGCTCAGCTCGACGGCGCTCGTGTACCGCAGCGTGCAGGACGTCGGGCAAGCGGACACCAAGCGCGCGCAGGCGACGGTCGGCCTCTTGATTTTTCAAGATTTAGCGTTGGTTCCGCTCCTCTTGATTCTGCCGAAAATTTTGGGCGCCGGAGCGGACGAAGGGAGCGGTTGGTTCGCGAATTCTTGGGTCGATATGGCGGCGAAGTCGGCGGCGTTTTGCGCGGTCGTCGTTTTGGCGAAGTGGGCGAACGTGAAATTGGTCGTGCCGCGTTTGGCGGCGTTGCGTTCGAACGAGCTGGTGATTTTGTTCGCCGTATTCGCTTTGTTGGGAATGTGTTGCGTCGCGGAGGCGTTAGGCTTGACGCCGGCGCTCGGCGCGTTGGCGGCGGGCGTCGCGCTTGGCGAAAACCGCTTGACGCGGCAGATCGACGCGCTGGTAACGCCGTTCCGCGAAGCGTTTTCCGCGATCTTCTTCATTTCGCTCGGGATGATGACCGACTTTTCGTACGTTTGGCTTCACCCGATTCTTTGCGCAAGCGCGTTGATTGGGGCGGTCGCGCTGAAATGGGTCGCGGCGGCGTCGGCGCTCCGCGCTTGCGGGATGGACTTCCGCGGCGCGCTCGGTTTCGGCTTGAGCATTTCGCAGGTCGGGGAACTTGCGTTTATGATTCTGACGCTGGCGTACGCGCAAGGAGCGTTGTCCGACGTCGCGTATCAAACGACGCTCTTCGTGTCGGTCGCGTCGCTGGCGTTGACGCCGAATATGGTAAAGTTCGGATTGACAAAACTTGGAATGCAACCGGAGGCGCCGGAAATCGGGCGCGCGGACGCCGACCTCGACCCGGAATTGGCCGCGGCGATCAACTCGAAAGGCGGACACGCGGTCGTGATCGGCGTCGGGCATATCGGCGGGAGCTTGGCCGAGGAGCTGGCGGCGCTCGGGAAGTCGGTCTGCTTGGTCGATATGAATCCGGTGAATTTGCAACCCTTTGCGCAACGGGGAATTGCGACCGTGCAAGGCGACGGTTCCGACCCGGAAATTTTGCGCGAAGCCGGGGCCGGGCGCGCCGAAATTATCGCCGTAACGACGCCGCGAGACGAAGTCGCGTTGAACGTGGTGAAGGCGTGTCAACAGGCTAACCCGACGTCGGTGATTTTGGCGCGAGCGCGGTACCGCCTCAACGTGCAACCGATGAAGCGCGCGGGCGCCGAGTTCGTTTTCTGCGAAGAGAACAAAATTTGCGTCGCGTTGCTTAACTTGGTGAAAGAATACAGCTTAGGCGGAGCGAGAAAAGTTGGAACGCCAACCGACGTCGCCGAGGAAAATTGACGCGAATCCGGCGTCGACGCGTTTCAACAAAGCGGCGGCGGGCGGCGAAAGCGCGCCGTCGACGTCGAAAGGCCGCGTCGCAACCTGAAAATTTACCGGACTTTGCGCCGATAAATTCGCCGCGCGTAAAATGAAGAAAAATCGAAACGCGGACGTTCCGACGAACGCGGCGGCGTCGGAGCGAACGAGTGAAAAAACGAGACGTTGAAAGAGATTAGATTCGTAAAGTGAGTAAGGAAAAGAGGTTGCCGCTGATCCCGCCCCGATTGACGGACGCGACGCTTGTGCGCGTCGCCGTCGAGCGCTCCGGATTGGCCGGAAACGAATTGAACTTCGCAAACGTTTTTCTTTTGCAAGAGAAACATCGAACGACGCTCGCCTTTCAAGACGGTTTTTTCTTTCGGCATTACGACGGTCGACGCCTTGCCGGATATGGGTTTCCGGTCGGCGACGGCGACGTCGAAAAAGCGTTGCGAGCGATTTTGGACGACGCCGAGTCGCGAGGTCGCGCGCCGAAAATCGCGTTGGCGACGCGAACGCAAGCGGCGACGTTGCGACGCCTTTTTCCCGGGAAGTTCCGATTTTCTTGCGACCGCGGCGACGCCGATTACCTCTATTCGACGGAGCGGACGGCGGCTTTGGTCGGGCGGCGAATGCACCGTAAACGCAACGCCGTCAAACGTTTCGAGAAGGAGCGACCGAGCGTTCGCGTCGCGCCGTTGACCGTCGAGAATTTGGACGCGGCGGCGTTGGTCGCGGAACGTTGGCGGTTGAATCGACCGGACGCCGATTCGCCGGAATTGACGGCGGAAACGCGGGCGTTGGAAACGGCGTTTCGTTTCTTCGACGAGCTTAAACTCTTTGGAAAAATCGTTTTAGACGGCGACGAGCCGTTGGGATTCGCGTTGGTTTCGGCGACTTCGAGTTTGGTCTGCAACGAGCATTTTGAGAAGGCGACGCCGGACGGGGCCGCGTCGTATCCGCTCCTTTGTCGCGCGGCGTCGCAACTGGCGCTCGAACAGGGCGCGCGTTGGCTCAACCGCGAGGAAGACCTTAATTCGCAAGGGTTGCGAACGGCGAAGTCGGCTTGGTTTCCGGAAATTTTGTTGGCGAAGTTCAACGCCGTCGAACGCGTTTTCGGCGACGCCGGGCCGGACGATCTCGACGTTTGGGACGCCGTGTCGACGGAAAGCGACGTTGAAGCGACGCGGCGTCAAACGTTTGAGATTAGCGACGCGTTTGAAAACGAGGGAGTTGATAAACTCGGCAAGATAACGGTTTAGGAGAAAAGGGAATGTTGAAAAAAATTTTTGGGGCAAACGACTGCGCGAAGTGTCGTTTGTGTTGCAATTTTCAACGCGAAAGCGCTTGGGAAACGCCCTTTTTGACGGACGAGCAAGCGGCGCGCTTCGAAGCGGACGGCGTCGAAATCGTTCGACGGGAGCGCGGCGGAGCGTCGTTCGCGTTGCGTTTTGTCGACGGTTGCGACGACCCGGCGAACTGTCCGTTCCTCGACCCGGCGCGCGGTTGTTCGCTTTCCGACGACCTAAAACCTTTCGAATGCAAGGTTTGGCCGCTTCGGACGATGGAGAAAGACGGACGGCTCGTTATCGGGCGGTACCGGAATTGCCCGGCGCTCGCCGGAGAAAAGGCCGCGTCGCTCGACCGCTTGGCGACCGAAGAACTTCTTCCGACGCTACTGGCGTTCGTCGCGGAACATCCGGAGTCGATTCGCCCGTTTTCGCCCCTTTACGACGTTTGCTGGGAGGGCGACTTGCCGTCGTCGTTTGACGCTTTGGACGCAAACGGTTGAACGTAAAGAGGTTGTTAAAAGTTGATTTCGCCGGAATAGCCGGGATAACTGAACCGGCAGCGGTCGGTAACGCGCCAAACGCCGGGCTCCTCTTCGCGCAGTTCGACTTCCGAAAAGTCGACGACGACGGTGAATCGCGACGCGTCGAAACCGGAGACGCGACCGCCGACCGAGCCGCGAAAGCGAACAAGGGCGCGCGGCGGCGACGTGTAACGGTTGATTTCGACGATTTCCAAGTCGCGAACCTTCGCCCATTCGATGCGCGCCAACCCCATGTGAGCGCGAGCTTTAAAGCGCGTTTTTAACGCGGTCGGCGAAACGAGCGCGAGCGTCGCGTCCACGTCGTCGCGGTCGACGGCGTCGGCGAGCGCTTCGACCGTTCGGCGAACGGCTTTCCGGTCGGTTTCGACGCAACAAAGGCAAAACGCGCCGAGAAACGTCGTCGCAAGCGTCGCGCTTAAACCGAGAATTAACATCGACTTGCGTCGCGTTCCCACCCAAAGCGCGAAGGTAAAGCCCGCCGCGAACCCGACGCAAAGAAGCCAAAAGAGGAAACTTTCGGTGAACAGCGCGATCATCGCGGCTCCTTAGAAAGACGACGAATCAAGAAAAAAACGACGCTCCGTCGCGACGTTTCGAAAAATCGCGACGAAGCGAAACGGCGACCAACGCTGCGTCGCGACGGTCAAACGACGGTCGCGACGCGAGCTAAAGTCGGATTTGCTCGACGGTTAACGTTCAGTTCAAACTTGCGGGTGAACCCAAGGCGCGCGGTATTCGCGGGCGAGCATCGCGTTCGCTTCGTCGTCGTTTTTGACTTTCCCGGCTTCTTCGTCCCATTCGAGCGAGCGGCCGAGTTTCATCGAGATGTTCCCGAGGACGCAGCAGATCGTCGAGATGGCGCCTTCTTCAATGTCGCTGCGCGGACGGCCGCGGTCGGCGATGCGGTCGAGCAGGTCTTTCATATGGGAGCGAATCGCCGGCGCGCACGGACGTTCGAGGTCGCGTTCGTGTTCTTCTTCCGGGAAGCGACCGTATTCGTAGTCGACGTCGCCGCTGATCGTTTCGTTCGAACGGTAACGTTTGAAGTCGTAACCGTAAATACTCGCTTTGAGGAGGCCGTGTTCGCCGTAGAAGTACGCGCCCCACGGGTGGCGTTGGTCGGTCAGTTCGGCCCAACTGCGGTGGTTCCAAACGACTTCGAGGTCGCCGTAGTCGAAGACGACCGTTTGCGTGTCGGCGATGTTCGGCGTGCCGCCTTTTTTGAGGTAAATGCCGCCGGTGGAGTAGATGCGCTTCGGATAGCGGAGGTTCAGGAACCAGCGCGTCATATCGAACATATGGACGCCCATATCGCCGAGGGTGCCGTTCCCGAACTCCCAGAAGTTGCGCCAAGAGCGGCGACGCATCATCGGGTAATACGGGAGTTTCGGCGCCGGGCCGGTCCACATATCGAAGTCGAACCCGGCCGGCGGGGTTTCCGGTTCTTGCTTCCAGACGCCGGGGCCGCCGTAATAACTGTAAATGTCGACTTGGCCGACTTTGCCGAGCTTGCCGGAGTCGACGATCTCTTTTTTCGCGGTCATCAAGTGCGGCGTGCTGCGGCGTTGGAGCCCGACTTGAACGACGGCCTTGTTTTTGCGCGCGGCGGAGAGCATCGCTTGGCATTCGACGACGTCGACGCCGATCGGCTTTTGGACGTAAACGTCGGCGCCGCTTTCGACCGCTTCGATCATTTGGAGCGCGTGCCAGTGGTCCGGCGTGCCGATGACGACGATATCGAGGTCTTTTTCCGCCAACATCTTGCGATAGTCGGTATATTTGCGCGGAACTTTTTTCGAAACTTGGCGCGACGCGACGATTTCGCCGGCTTCGTCGAGCGTTTCTTGATCGACGTCGCAGAGAGAGACGACGTCGACCGGCGCGACTTGGATTAAGCGCAGGAGGTCGACCTTGCCGTACCAACCGGTCCCGATGAGGCCGACGCGGAGGTTTTTATCCGCGGTTTCTTCGGAGAAACCTTTGTAACCGGTTCCGCTTGCGAGGGTCGCGACGCCGAGGCCGCCGACTTTCATAAAATCGCGTCGTTTCATTTGCGTTCTTTCCTTAAAACAAACGAAGGAACTCCTAACCGCGACCGTCGTCGAACGGGGCTCGACTCGCCGACGCTTCGGAGCGAAATGGGAAGTGGAAAAGCGCCGCCCGCGACCGTCGCCGCGTCGACTTTTTCTTATTTTACCTTATCGGCGCCGTCGACGCAAACGTTTTGCGCTTTTTTGAAGCGATTTTCGCGAAAAAAATTCGCTTTTTTCTCCGAAACGACGAAAAAGTCGGAAATTTGCCGCTCGCCGCGTCGCGAAAACGGAAAAACGGCGCGGTAATCGCTCGGCGACGTCGGCGGTTGGGCCCGCTTTCGACGTTACTCCGTTTTCGGCGTTGGTTCGGCTTCTTTGACGGGGCGCGTTTTGCGGTCGCGGTCGACGCCGGCGGTCTTCGTTTGGTACTTTTGGCGAGCGTTCCAAGCGCCGCTTTTGAAGTCCCAAGTCGATTCGAGTTGTTCGCGCGTTAGTTCGACGCCGTATCCAAATTCGACGTCGGTAACGATCGCGTCGGTAAAGTCGACGCCGTCGAGCGGGCAATAAAACCGGCAGCCGGACAAATTCTTTTTCGAAAAGTCCCAACCGGCGAGCGAGCAAGCGCTGCCGAACGTAATTCCGCGAAGGTCGCCCGTTTTATAGCTCCGCGTCGAATAAAATTGTTTCGCGGTTAAAAAACGCGCGTTCGGGCCTTTAGGATTCGGCCAAAAGGCGGCGCCGCGAACGTCGGCGTCGGTAAAATCGGCGTCGGCGAAGGAAACGGAGTCGAAGCGCGAACCGATTAAAAGACAATCGGAAAAGTCCCAACCGCTAACGTCGTTCGGGAACGAAACGCCGCAAAGCAAACCGGAGCGGCAACTTGCCGTCGAAGCGAATTGCGCTTCGGTCATATCGCGCGGAAGCTCCGCCGGTCGAGACGCGGGCGCCGGATTGCCCAAAAGAGGCGAAATTTTGTCGAACGGAAGGCCGAGATCGGCGCCGGTAAAGTCGGCGTCGGCGCCCGAAACGAACCGACCGAAGGAAACGCGGCTTAGGTCTTTGCCGGAAAAGTTCCAACCGCTTAAAGCGAAAGGCTTTTCGGGCGGAAGAGCGCCGGAAATCGGGTCGCCGAAGCGCAAGGCGACGTTGTGTAAAGCGTTGTTTTGGAAACTTCGCGTCGAGGCGAATTGCTCGAACGTTATCGGCGCGCAAAAGACGACGTCGTTTAGCGTCGCGCCGGAAAAATCGCAGGTTTCCAAGCCGACGACCGACGCGTTAAAGCGAACGCGCTCCAGCCGCCAATCGCAAAAGGAAACGCCGGTCAAATCGACTCCGTCGAAGACGACGTCGGTTAACCGTTGTAAACGTTGGTTTTCCGTTTTTTGCAAGAGTTCCCAAGCAAAGGGAACGCCGAAAATATCGCCGGACGACATATCGTCGTATCCGAGCGAAGACGCGGAGGAAACGAGAACGTTTTCGAGCGTCGCGCCTTCGAGTTCGCGACGCAAGGCGAGCGTCGAAGCGTCGGAGCGAATCGCCGCCGCGATCGCGTTGATCTTGTCGTTCCCGACTTTAGCGCGAATTTTCTCGACCGCTTCTTTCCAGCGGAAATAAAACGCGTCGGGGCGAGTCGGTTGAAAATAAAGGTAAAAATCGACTTCGGAAGCGTCGGCGGACGAGGACGCGGGAACCGTCGACGTCGCGTCGTTGTCGAGCGCGAACGTCGAAGCGCAAAAGCGAGGAACGGCGCAACTTGCGACGAAGACAAACGTCGCGACGGCGGCGAGGAAAAAGCGTTGAAGTTGCATTGCGTAAACTCCTAACGAACGTAAATTGGCGGGGAACGATAACGGAGAAAAACGACGGGACGTCGCCGCGAAAACTCTCGGCGACGGTTCGGAACGCGGGCGCCGCTATTCGGCTTCCGGCGTCGTTTCCGGTTCGGATTCGATTTCCGTTTCCGGCGCGGTTTTGGGCGACGCTTCCGCTTCCGGCGACTCGGCGTCTTCCGTTTTTTTGGCGTTCGCGTCGTTTCCGTCGTTTGCGAAGTCGGCGAAGAGCGCGGGATCGGCCCCGGCTTCGAGGAACGCGGCGACGACGTCGACGTATTCGGCGCGGAGGTCTTTGCGATATTCAACGCGTCCTTGAAGTTCTCGCTCAAACGACTTCCAGTCGGCGCCGGCTTTAATAAGCGCTCGAATCGCCCAAGCGTTCGGCCTATAGATCGCCCGGTAGAGCGCTTCGTTTAACGCGTCGACGCTAAAATCTTGTTCGAGAATCGCGGAGTATATTTCTTCGTCGACCTCCCAAAGGGCGAGGCGCGGGAGATTATCGCTCCAGTCGGCGCCGTCGTCCGCTCGCGATAGATCCGAATAATAATAAAAGGACGGATCGAAACCGGCGGCGAGGACGCGACGGACTAACGCGACGTCGCCCGATCTCAGGATAAGATGCGGCGTCGCCGTCGAACGGGGAGGAAATTTGCGCCAACCCCTAAGGTCGTTTCGAGGGCTGAGTCGGCCGGTCGTTTCGACGTTCGGGTCGGCGCCCGCGTCGAGGAGGCGGTTCGCGATCGCCGCCGACGGGGTCTCGTCGAGGCAAAGCCAAAGAAGGGGCGTCGCGCCCGATTTCCCGACGGCCTTCGCGTCGGCGCCGTCGGCGAGCGCTTGCTCGACTTTCGCTAAGTCGCGTTCTTCGATCGCTTTACAGAGCGCGACGACTTTCGGGTTGGCGAACTCCGCTTGGGCGTTCCACTCGGCGACGCGCCAAGGATTTTCCGCCCAAGCGCGTTTGTTCGCTTCGGCTTTCTCGACGAACGCGTCGTAAACCGGGCCGCTTTTGTTGTAAAACTGGTCGCCGATTTCCTCGCCGACTTGCATTCGGAGCGCTTCTTCGAAGGAAACGCCTTCTTTATACGCTCGGCAAGCGACGCCGCCCAACCGAACGCCGATCGGCGCCGTCGTCAAAAGCAGGACGAGAACAACGAGCGCCGCGATCTTTTTCTTTGTTAGCGCCATTTCTTAACTCCTTGATTAGCCGTTGCTTGCGAGAATCGAACGCCGCGCGGCGACGGAAACAAGACGTCGCGCCGTTATCCGACGTCGTTTAGTTTAACCGACGGACGACGCGGCGTCAAGTTTTTTTTGCGTCGCCGCGTCGATTTTTGGCAAAATTTTTCGCGAGAGGAGAAAAAGCGCCGTCGAAACGGAGAAACGACGGCGTTGGCGCGCTTTTAAACGACGTTAAATCGACGGTTTGCGGAAGACGGCGGCGAAGCCGTTCGAAACGTGCCCGTTCATCGTCGGGAAGACGCGACGCTCGAACGCCGCCGTTTCGAACGACCGAAACAACGTTTCGACGCGCTTCTCCGAGTGATGACGAAGCGTCGCGCCGTCCGGAAGCGTGAACGTTCCGAACGAAAAACGACCGTTTGTCGCCGATTGATAACGCTCGTAACGGTCGCGGTTGCGTTCGTCGTCGTTGAGAAGAAAATCGTTGACGTAAAGAACGCCGCCCGGTCGAAGAACGCGGCGCGCTTCGGCGACGAGCGTTTCCTGCTCCGCGTCGTCGACGACGCAAGTCAAGACGGCGAAAAGGATTGCCGCGTCGAAACTTGCGTCTGGAAATTTGAGCGTCGACGGCGGCGAAACGCGCAGGTCGAGCGTCGGAAAGAGGCGTTTTCCTCGTTCGATTAGCTTGTCGGAAAGGTCGACGCCGCAAAGGTTTTGGTAACCGGCTTCCGCCAGCTCCGCCAACGTTCGCCCGTATCCGCAGCCGAAGTCGAGAATCGCCGCGTCGAGCGATGGGACGTAACGCGTAAAAAGCGCCGCGTCGAACGGCGTCGTAAAGGTTTTCGTTTCGGCGACCGAGTTCCAATAATCGCGCGGTTTCATAATCGCAACCGTTTAATGTAAAATAGGTTAAGACGGGATAAAAACGCCGCCGCGCCGCGTTGGAAAAGGAACGGCGCGGCGGCGCATTGTAATACGACGCGGGTTTCGGCGCTCGCGTCAAGCGGAAAGAGCGTTTACCAAGCGCGCGACGAAACTTCGTCGACGTCGCCGTTTTTCAAGTAACGGCAACGGTTGCCCGGCGAATTGGGCATAACGCCCGTTACGACGACGCCTTCGCCGCCGTCGTCGGAGACGTAAACGCCGAGGCGCGTTCGCGAATACTTCGGAAGGAGCGTCGTTCTCATATAGTATTTGTTGCCAGAGCGTTTGTCGCGGAGCGTCAAGAGGATTTCGGAATCCGAATTGGCGACCGCGTTTTGGAAGTCGGCGTAGTCGTAGATCGAGTTTCCGTTAACGGCGATAATTCGGTCGCCGTTTTCCGGATGATAAAGGGCGTCCGACCATTCGCTCGGGCGGTTTTCCGCAACGTTCGAGCCGAACGTCGTTTCTTCCGACGCGACCGACGACCATTTGTTCGGGCGGTTTTCCAGCGCGTTCAAACCGCCGCCTGGAATCGACCAAGCGTAAACGGTTTGGTTGGTTCGTATATCAAATGTTTGAGCGATTTGAGGGACGAGGCGGTCGATCCGCTTAATTGTTTGATTCCATGAAAGTCGCCGATCCGACTCGCGCGTTAAGACGGAGATAAGCGCAAAAGTAAAAGGCCCGCCGAAGATGGGACTTGCGGCGGCCATTTGACCGGGACTCGACGAATTAATGTCCAATACGCCGCGACTCTCAAAGAAAAGGGATTGAAGAAGGGGCGGAACAACGTCCGGAGCCGGTGTGAATTCTGCGTGAGGAGGGACGGTTGGTTCATAATAAGTATGGCAGCTTTCTGAAATTAACGCCGTGAAGCGGCAACCTTTGGCTTTCAACGCCGCGAGAACCGTCGCGCGCCGAATCGCGTCGTCGGCGAGGTTAAAGTAATGACCGCCTTCGTCGTACGCGCCGTGTCCGCACCAATAGCAAACGATCGCGTCGTTCGGCCCGGCGGGGCAACGCGCGATCGCTCGAAGGAGATCGCGACGAATCGAGCTCGAATTGGAAACGTCCGGCCCTTGCCAAAAAGAGGCGTCGCCGTTGTAAAGGACGAGGCGATGTTTCGGAAGCGTCGATTTAAGCGCGTCGCGCATTAACCCAACGCCCGCTTGAACGCATTGGCCGACCCGATTAGCGTTAAAGTCGCCCTCGGCGATGACGTAGACTTTTTGCGCGAAAGCGTTTGAGGCCAAAAATAGAAACGCGAACAAAAACGACGACGTAAGGAATCGTCGACAAAAAACGGTCATTGAACCGCTCCTTATGCAAAAAAATGCAAGGTGTTGAAACGCGAGGGCGACGCGACGTAAGCCCTCCAAAGACATTAGCGCTTGCCGTCGAACGGACAGCGCGCCGACGTTTAGTTTAATCGAGGAACGCGACGTCGTCAAGTTTCTTGGCGTCTCGGAGTCGCGATTTTTCGGAAATTTTTGTAAATTAAAAAGAAAAACGCGCGGAAATGGCGGCGAGCGGCGCGACGTTGGCGACGTTTTCAAACAACTAGTCTAAGGGCGAAAATAAACGACTTTTTGCGCTTTTTATGCGGCGAACGCTTGATTTTCCGGCGCTCGTTTTTTATAATCGAAGAATCGACGACGCGATTTTGACGGCGGCGTCGTTGAAAAACGCGGTAATTGCACGCAGTTTAAGGAGTTAAGCGATGAAAAAAAGGTTGGGCGCGACGCGCCGCGGTCGGCGTTGGGCGTTCGCGGCGTTGTTGAGCGTCGCGTGCTGTTGTTTCTCGACGGTTCGCGGCGACGACGGCGGGAACGCGAGCGGAGCGAACGATTTTACGTTCCGCGCCGTTTGGTTCGACGAAGGAAATTTGCGCGCGTATCATACTTACGGGCCGGAGCCTATTCTCGGGAACAACGGGCAATATCCGAACCGCGCCGAATACAAGATAACGTTCCCCAAAGACGGCGTTTACAAACTGTCGGCGCTCTTCGCCGCGCAAGAAAGCCGTCCGGTAACGTTTTACCTCGACGGCGAAACGTTGAAGACGAACGCGCTCGCCGAAACGACCGGAAGTTGGAACTCCGAGACCGCCGCTTGGCGCGACGTCGCCGAGTTCGAAGCGAAGGCGGGGGAACATGTTCTGTCGTTTTCGCGGGAAACTTGCATTTCGCATATCGTCGCGTTCCGGTTGTCGCCGCGATTCGACGGGTCGGTCGATTGGCCGACGCCCCGCGCCGCGGTCGATTTTAAGTACGGCGCCAACGCGAACTTTGAGACGCGAGACCCGGCGGTCGACCGCGCTCGCAAGGGCGAGTCCGGCGAAACGTTCGAAGATCACTTCGGGCTCGAAACCGCCGCCGCGCTCGTTCCGGAAGACGAATTGAGCGTCGAAGTTCTTCCGCAAAAAGCGCTTAAACCCGACTGGAACAACGAGTTGACGTATTCGCCGGAAATGTTCGCGGCCCAAGACGAAAAGAGCGTCGCGGCGGCTCCGCTGGCGGTTCGAATCGCGTCGAAAAAAGCGGCGGACTCGGCGGAAGTCGCGGCGCCCGCGGACTTTACGGTCGAATTTAAAGTCGACGTTAAACGGCGTCGCCTTTTGCTCGAAAAGAGCCGGAAACTGTTGGCGACGCTGACGGAGCGGTTCGGCGAAGACGAAGTCGCGGAAAAATTCGGCCCCGATTTCGCGACGCTGGCGGAAACGTTCGACGCGCATATGAACGGTTTAAACGATTGGAACGCAAAACTTTCCGGGACGCCGTCCGACGCGGATAAGGAAGCGTTCGTTCGCGAATTTCTCGCCGACGTCCGCCTTTATTCCCGTTTGGGGCGCGCGAACCCGCTCTTCGACTTCGACGATATTCTCTTCGTGCGGCGCAACGCTCGCCATCTCGGCCTCGTCAACAACTGGGTCAGCAACAGCGCGCTCAATCCTAAGGCGTTTGACGACGGACTTTATCGATTGACGCTCGACGGTTCGGCGCGTTATCCGGCCGTTCCGCGCGAAGTTTACCGTCCGGAAAAACCGGCGTTCGTCGGCGACGTCGACCTGCACTTCGACGGCGAAAAAGTCCTTTTCAGCTCGACGCGCGAAAACGGACAGTGGAACGTTTTCGAAACGAAATTGGAAAAGGACGGCGAAAAAATCGTCGGAACGCCCGCTAAAGAGCTCCTTCCTAACCTGCCCGACGCCAACTCTTACGACGCGTGCTACCTGCCGGACGAGTCGATCGTTTACACGTCGAGCGCCTGTTACATCGCGGTGCCTTGCGTCAACGGGTCGACCCGCGTTACGAACACGTATCGAATGTACGCCGACGAAAAGAAGACGATTCGCCGCTTGACGTTCGACCAAGAACACAACTGGCATCCGACGGTAACCGAAGACGGCAGAATCCTTTACCAACGTTGGGAATACGCCGACATTCCGCACGCGCATTCGCGCTTGCTCTTCCAGATGAACCCGGACGGCACGAACCAAAACTCGTTTTACGGCACGAACTCCTATTGGCCGAACTCGATGTTTTACGCGCGCCCCATTCCGGGCGAACCGACGAAATTCGTCGCGATCGTTACCGGCCACCACGGCGTTCCGCGGATGGGCGAACTCGTTCTTTTCGACGTGCGCAAAGGGCGGAAAGAAGCGTCCGGCGCCGTTCGCCGCATTTGCGCGAAAACGCCGATCGTCGCGTCGAAAACCGATCCGAAATACGACGACACGCTGATCGTCGACACGCTCGTCAACGAGGCTTGGCCGAAATTCTTGCATCCGTTCCCGCTCGACGGCGATTATTATCTCGCGTCCGCTCGACTCAACGCGCAAGACGGTTGGGGCATTTACCTCGTCGACACGGACGACAATATGATCTTACTCTCGAAAGAGAAAGGGTTTGCGCACTTCGAGCCGATCCCGTTGCGTCCGACGGAACGTCCGCCGGTTATCGCCGACCGAATCGACGAAAGCCGCGACGACGCGACCGTTTTCATCGCCGACATTTACTTTGGCGACGGCTTGAAGAACGTGCCGCGCGGTACGGTTAAATACTTGCGCCTCTTCACTTACAATTACCTTTATCCAAATATGGGCGGGACGATCGGCGGCGTCGGCGCGGAAGGGCCGTGCGACGTGCGCAACACGCTCGGCGTCGTGCCGGTCGAGCCGAACGGGTCGGCGCTCTTTAAAGTTCCGGCGAACACGCCGATTTCGATTCAGCCGCTCGACGAAAATGGGAAAGCGCTGCAGATTATGCGCAGTTGGTTCACCGCGATGCCGGGCGAAAACCTGTCGTGCGTCGGTTGCCACGAAGACCAGAACAGCGTGTCGCCGAGTTCGCTCGACCCGACCGTCGTGCAGCGGATGAAAACGCAGGAAATCGAATATTGGCGCGGCCCGAGTCGCGGTTTTTCCTTCCGCGCCGAGGTGCAGCCGGTTCTCGACCGTTATTGCGTCGCCTGTCATAACGGCGACGAAAGCGCGCCGCTCGGGGCGTTCGACTTGCGCGGTTTGGAAAATATTAAGGGGTACGGAACGTATTTCCCGGTTTCGATTCGGCCCGGCAATTGGTCGACGAGTTACGACGCGCTGCACCGTTACGTTCGCCGCCCGGGGATGGAAAGCGATTACCATCTCCTTATGCCGACGGAGTTTGGCGCGGAAACGACCGATTTGTACAAACTGCTCCTCAAAGGGCATTACGGCGTTCGGCTCGACGCGGAGTCTTGGGATCGGCTCTTGACTTGGATCGACCTCAACGCGCCGTATCACGGCTATTGGGGCGAACAGGGCGACTCCGCTAACGCCGCGCGTTGGAACAAGTTGCGTCGCGACGTGATGGAGCTGTACAAGAGCGGCGGCGTCGACCAAGAAGTCAAGCGTCCGACGACTTGGGATCCGAAGGTCGCCGCCGAAACGACCAAAACGAACTGGAGCGCGATTCCGAAGAATCCGTTCGCCGCGGGCCCGAACGACGTCGCGCCCTTCGCCGACGGGGAAACCGTTCGCGCCGCCGCGCTCGCGACGCTCGAGAAGAAAAAGACTTCCGCCGCGCCGCCGCTCCTCGATTGGGCGTTCGACGCGCCGGAGGCGAAGAAGCGGCAAGCGGACGAAGCGGAACGCCTTTTCGGCGACCGAACGAAAACGACGACCGTCTTGGAACCGATTCCGGGGTTGAAAATGGAATTCCGTTTGATTCCGGCGGGAACGTTCGTAATGGGCGCGCAGTCGCCGGACGGGCCGCGTTACGACGACGAAAAGCCTTGCGTCGTCGAGATTAAGCGTTCGTTCTGGATGAGCGTCGACGAGACGACCAACGCGCTATACGAGTTGGTCGAGCCGTCGCACGATTCCGGCGTCGAGTCGCGACACGGGTTCCAATTCGGCGTTCGCGGTTTTTACGTCAACGGGCCGGAACTGCCGGTCGTTCGCGTTTCCTGGAACGACGCAAACGCTTTCTGCCAAAAGATTTCCGAAGCGAGCGGCCAAACGTTCCGACTGCCGAGCGAAGCGGAGTGGGAGTACGCTTGCCGAGCGGGAACGGCGACGTCGATGAATTACGGCGCCGTCGACGCGGACTTTTCGCGTTTTGCGAACCTTGCCGACGCGACGCTGCGCAACTTCGTTTGCCATCAGTACTTCAAAGAAATCAAGCTGGAACGGGGAACCGAGTTCGACCACTGGATTCCGAGAATCCCGAACGTCGAGGACGGCGGATTCTTGTCGGAAAAACCGCGCAAGTACGAGCCGAACGCTTGGGGGCTCTTCGATATGCACGGCAACGTTTCCGAATGGACTTCGAGCTTGGCGAAACCGAATCCGACGGCGGACGGCGACGCCGCGAGCGCCGAAGGGGAACGCGTCGTCCGCGGCGGCTCTTGGTACGACCGCCCGATCAACGCTCGGAGCGAATACCGAACGTCGTTGCGACCTTGGCAAGGCTCGTTTAACGTCGGCTTCCGCGTCGTTTGCGAGATTCCGGAGGCCGCCGAGTCGGAGACCGCCGAGAAATAATTAACGGCGAGAAATAACGCTGAGACGGTTCGCGCCCTCCCGCCGAGTCGAGTTAACGTTCGATTCGGCGGGAGGGCGCGTTTTTTTAGACGGCGATTTTTGGGGGCGCCGCGCTTATTCGGCGAGCGACGCTTCCGGAGAATCGGTCGAGGGAACGGGCGTTTCCGGCGTCGGAACGGACGGAGCGACGATCGGCGCGACCGGCGACGCGGCGTCGACCGTTTGACGCGTCAAGAGTTTCAGCTGGGTTTCGACGTTCGACATAATCTCGGTCAGCGAGTCGACGCGGGTTTTCAGGTCGTCGATCGACGTTTTGATCGCGTCGATTTCGTCCTTCGAAATTTGTTGGAACGGATTGTAACGCTCTTCGGCGAGCCCGGCGCCTTCGGACCAAGTTCCCGGGACGTAACGAGTTTCGGCGAAATTCGGGTCGGCCAAACGCGGAATCTCCGCCGCCGCGAGACCGGCCAAGTTGACGAGCCCGATTTCGCGAAGGAGCGTCGCCGCTTCGTTCGCTTTTTGCATCTTCGTCGCGACGTCGTTTCCGTCGGTTAGTTCGGACGCTCCGGCGAAGGCCGGGAAACGGTTTTCGAGCGGAATCGCGGCGTTCGGGTCGGCGCCGAGATTCGGGAGCGCGTTCGGGAAAGCGGACGCCGTCGGAGCCGCGGGGGCGCTCGTCAAACGTTCGTCGATTTCTTTAAGTTGGTTGAGGAGCGTCGTTTGCTCCGCTCGCAACGTCGTCGCGAGAGCTTCGTCGCTCGGCGAAAGAGCGCGCATCGTTTGCTGAAGTTGGCGATATTGCCGGGTCAACTCTTCTTTTTGAGCGCGCAAGAGTTCGGCTTCTCCGGGCGCGAGCGGAATCGCGGCGGGCGACGACGGCGCGCCGATGGAACCGAGCGAATTGAAGTTCGGGGCGGCGTTCGAGTTCGCGTTCGCGTCGGCGTCCAACGCGACGTCGAGATCGACCCCTTCCTGCGCGGCGCGGGCCCGACGGTAAGACGCGAAGTCGCCCGCCGCCATTTCCGCTTGTTGAATTTGACGTTGAAGCGCGGAAAGTTCGCCGACGGCCTTTTGATACGCCTCTTGTTCGGCGGCGGACGTCGGAAGGACGCGAAGTCGCGCTTCGAGCGTTCGAGCTTGGGCGCGCAACGCTTCGACGTTCGCGTCGGTTTGCGTCGCGGCGTTCGGCGCCAAGGGCGCGGCGATCGGAGCGGTCGCGCCGATGGAACCGAGCGAATTGAAGTTCGGATTGGCGGGCGTCGGCGCGGCGGGGGAAGCGGGAACGGTCGCCGTCGGCGTTTCGGGCGACGGAAGAACCGGAGTCGGGTTTTGAGCGTTCGCGGCGCCCAACGTCAACGCGAGCGCCGTCGCGCCCGTCGTCGTCGCAAAATACGGGGAGAGAACGATTTTTTTCCAATGCGACATAACGTTTCCTCGTTGGGGTTTGGACGGCGCGCTTGGCGACCGCCTCGCTGGAATTGGGGGGTGGGAAAACGGGAGAGTTTGCAAGGTTTAGGAAAAGAAAACGGAGCGCGACGCGTATCGGAACCGCGTCCGTTATCTTTATTTTATGGAGAATATCGGCGAAAATCAAGGAACGTCGCGCAAAATAACCGCTTTTTTTCCCGACGTTAGCGTTTTGCCGTCGCCGGCGGACGCGTTGGAACGGTTGCGAGGGTTGGAACGAACGCGGCGACGGCGGCGAAACGTCGAACAGGGAAAACAGGGCGAAAACGGCAAAAGGGAAAGAGCCGGAGGAACGCGGAAAATAGGAGAGCGGCGCAAAATAGAAAAAGACCGTTCGTCGAAACAAACGGTCTTTTTAAGGGCGAACGCAAACCGTTCGACGCCGAAATGCGAAGAAAACGGCGGCGACGGGCGATTATTAACGGTTTAAAATTCGATTAACGGAGCGAAATTTCGTTCGCTTTGAGGAAATCGAGGAATTTTTGGTGGAAATCGTCGATTTCTTCGCCGCTCAGCGTGTGGTCGGTCGCGCCGATTTCGAAGCGGAACGAGTAACTCGCAAACCCCTTTTCGAGCCCCTTGCCCTTGTACATCGTCAGGAACGAACGTTTCAACAGGAGCGGGTGCGCGAACTCGTCGAGTTTCGCCGAAAGGCCCTCGTATCCGGATTCGAGCGGCCAAACGAGCGAGAAGTCTTGCCAAGAACCGGGGAACTTCGGCGGTTCGACGAAACGCAACGACGGGTAAAGGTTCCCGGCGAATTGGTCGAGTTCCAACTCGAACCAAACGACTTGCCCGCCTTCCGGCGAAACGACGGAGAGCGCTTTCTTGTCGAGAACGCCGAGCGCGCCGATTTTCGTTTCGCCGCGGTAAATTTCGACCGAATGATCGACCGTTTGCCAAGGCGTTTTGTCTTCTTTCGTCGCGACGAACTTCAGCTCTTCGTTGTTTTGGAGGAAAATCGAGCCCAAATCTTCGATCGCCGCCTTAATTTCGAGGTAATGATCGTCGATCGAAACGCCCGATTGAACGAAGCTAACGCCGCTCAACCGCGGAACTTCGTCGCATTTTTCCGCGCTGTCTTTCGGCTTGCGTTGGTCGTCGACGGCGCCGATCAAGCGGTAGACGCGACCGAGTTCGAAATAACGGAAGGAATCGCGGAACGGACGGTTCTTCGCGACGAGCGCGAGAAGGTTCGGCATAAGGGTCGTGCGAAGATGCGACTCCGCCGGGGAAACCGGGTTCAGGAGCGTCAACGTTTCGCCCGCGTCGAAACCGAGCGCCGCCGTCCAATTGTCGTTCGTCCAGCCGTAATTGTGAACTTCAAGGAAGCCGTACCCGAGCGCGAGCAAGCGACGGGCGCGGTGTTCGAGGCGAATGTACTCCTCGACGTAAAGCGGTTTCAGCGGCGCTTCCGGCAAAATCGGCGCGATGTTGTCGAAGCCGTAAATGCGCGTAACTTCTTCGACAATATCCTCTTCGATCGAAATGTCCTTCGCGCTGCGGAACGCCGGGACGCCGACGCGGAGCGTTCCGTCCGGGAGGTAATCCGCTTGGAACTCGATGGAGCGGAGGATTTCGAGCGCTTTTTCTTGCGGGAAATCGACGCCGACGAGTTTGTTCAGGCGGCCCGGCGGGAGTTCGATCCAGCGCGTTTCGTCTTGGAGGTCGCCCGCGAGCGAGAAGCGAGTTTCGACGCGGTAGGCGACGCCCGATTCTTCGACGAGCTTCAAGATGCGCTCCGTCCCAACTTTAACGTTTGCGGGCGGTTGCGTTTTTTCGTAACGTTGCGACGCGTCGGTGCGGAGGTTCAAACGTCCGGCGGTGCGGCGAATGCGAGCGGCGCGGAAGTTCGCCGATTCGAGCATAACGCGGGTCGACGAACCGGTGATTTCCGTTTCGAGACCGCCCATAATCCCGGCGATCGCGACCGGTTTCGAACCGTCGCAGATCATCATATCGTCCGCTTGCATCTTGCGTTCCGTTCCGTCGAGGGTCGTGAAGACGCCCGGCGCTCCCATCGGCGCGACGCGGATGTTCGAAACTTTGTCGGCGTCGAAGGCGTGCGTCGGTTGGCCGAGTTCGAGCGAAACGTAGTTCGTAACGTCGACGAGGAGGTCGTAAGTCCGTTGGCCGAGGGCGTGCAGGCGGCGCTGCATCTTAATCGGCGACGGGACTTGCGCCGCGCCCGCTTCGATTCCGAAGACGATTCCGGAGTAGCAAGGGCAGTTTTCGTCGGCGATTTCGACCGGGAAGGCCGGGAGGTCGGCGTATTGGTCGACGCTGTGTCGCGGGAGCGGTTTCAGTTCGCGGTGGAAGATCGCCGCCAATTCGCGAGCGAAGCCGTAATGCCCCCAAAGGTCGGGGCGGTGCGTGAGGCTTTTGTTGTCGACTTCGATCAAAACGTCGGTCGCCGGGACGAAATCGGAGAACGGGGCGCCGTTCGGCGTCGACGCGGGGCATTCGAAGACGATTTCGTGCCAATCGCTCATTCCGAGTTCGGCGGCGCTGCATAAGATCCCTTGACTCGGACGACCGTAAACCTCGGCGGCTTCGATCTTTTTCTCGCCGAGCGTCGTTCCGGCCGGAGCGAACGCCGACGTTAATCCGACGCGAGCGTTCGCCGCGCCGCAAACGGTCGTAAAGACGCCGCGCTCTCCGCAGTCGACTTTGCAGAACGTTCGCTTTTTGCCGTCTTCCGTTTCGAACGGTTCGGCGGAAACGACTTCGCCGACGTAAACGCCGTCGACGTAACGGGTCAGCGTCGACCAACCTTCGACTTCGGCGGTCGCCATCGTCAAACGGTCGGCGACGACTTTCGGTTCGACGTCGGAGACGTCGACAAAATCGGAAATCCAGTCAAGAGAGATAAACATAGGCGCCTCGGGGAAATAGGGGGGCGTTCGGGGAACGTTCCGCCGACGAAAAAGGGTAAAACGGGGAAAAAGTCGATTTTTAAAACGAAAACGTCGCGCCGTCGCTTTCAACGCGGCGCCGCGACGTTCGTTAAGACCGAAAAACGGTCGTTAAATCGGCGCGAAACCGACTCGAAACGGTTTCGGCGCTTAGTTTTCCAAGAGCCAAACGAGGAGGCCCTTTTGCGCGTGCATTCGGTTCGACGCTTCCTCGACGATACGGCTTTGCGGCGAGTCCATCACCTCGTCGGTAACTTCCAAACCGCGGCGCGCCGGGAGGCAGTGAAGGAAAATCGCGTCCGGACGGGCCGCCTTCATCAGGTCGCCGTTCACTTGATACGCGGCGAAGTCGGCCTTGCGTTTCGCCTCTTCGCTTTCTTGCCCCATACTGACCCAAACGTCGGTGTAAAGGACGTTGCAACCGCGAACCGCTTCCATCGGGTCGGCGATTTGTTCGAGTTCGAACCCGGGTTGCGCCTGCGCGGTCATCTCGGCGATTTCCGCGTCGCTGAAACGGTAACCTTCCGGCGACGAAATAACGATTTTGACGCCGAGCATCGCCGACGCTTCGACCAAGCTGGCCGCGACGTTGTTCGAGTCGCCGATCCAAGCGATTTTCACGTCGTCGAAGGAGCCGAACTCTTCCTTAATCGTCAGCATATCGGCCAACGCTTGGCAGGGGTGCGACTTGTCGGTCAGCGCGTTGATAACCGGAACGGTCGAGTATTTCGCGAACTCTTCGACCGTCGTATGTTTCTTGGCGCGGAAAACGATGCAGTCGACCATCGAGCTGAGGACGCGGGAAACGTCCGGAACCGATTCGCGCTTGCCGAGGCCGATGTGTTGCTCTTCAAGGAGCATCGAGCCGCCGCCGAGGTGCGTCATTCCGGCTTCGAAGCTGACGCGGGTGCGGAGCGACATCTTTTCGAAAATGAGGCCCAACACTTTGCCGTCGAGGCGCTTAGGACGAACGCCTTTCTTGAAGTCGGCCTTCAATTCTTCGGCGATTCGCAAAATCGATTTCAGTTCGTCGACCGAAACGTCGGCGAGCGAAAGGAGGTGACGCGGTTTCATCGGAATTAGGCTCCCTTCTTCAAAGCGGCTTCGATAATGTCGAGACCTTCGTCGAAAACGTCGAGCGGCGTGTTGACCGCCGGAAGGAGTCGAAGCACCGAGCCGTGCGTGCAGTTGATCAGCAGTTTTTCTTTCATACAGCGTTCGACGAAGCAAGCGCCGTCGATTTTCAGCTCGAGACCGATCATCGCCCCGACGCCGCGAACTTCTTGGATAAAGTCGAGTTCGGACGCCCACTTGTTCATCCGTTCTTTGGCGCGTTGTTCGAGGAGCGTCGCTTTTTCGAGGAGACCCTCGTTTTCGATCATTTCGATCGTCGCGATCCCGGCCGCGGCGGCGACCGAGTTCCCGCCGAACGTCGAGGCGTGCATCCCGCGACGCAAGCTCGGCGCCAGTTCTTTCGTCGTCAACATCGCGCCCGCCGCGACGCCGCTGCAGAGCGCCTTGGCCAACGTGATAATATCCGGGACGACGTTAAAATATTGATACGCGAACCATTTTCCGGT
>JAFSFF010000209.1 GCA_017435375.1 Thermoguttaceae bacterium | reverse complement strand
CTTTTCGTTTTTTTCTTCATTTTTTCAAAAATTTTTCGACAAAATGCCGCTCGATTGGAAAACGCGTTAAAATACGGAGTTTGCGTCAATTTGTTAAAATCGTCGTCCGAGGGAGAAGCAAGCGAAAATAAGTCGAGCGTCGACGGGCGGAAAAGTTAGGCGCCGCTTTACAGACGCGGAAAATTTTTTATAATAGCTGAGTCGCCGAGAATGAGAGGGCAAGCGCCAAAGCGCCGAGAAAATCGACGCGACGCAAGTCGAACGCTTTGCGCGAGGCGGCGCCGGAAACGACCGGCTTTTTCTCGTTTTTTAAACGCTATAATAACGCGTCGCCGACGAAAGCGCAAACGCCGCGACGCAAGCGGTCCGCAAGGACGGAGGTAGACGAAATGTCGCAGTATACGATGACGAGCGCGCCCGATTATATCCCGGCGAAGATGCTTCGCGAAATCCAAAACGAGCGTTTTATGGAAACGTTCCGTTACGTTTACGCGAACGTGCAATGGTACCGCGATCTGTTGGAGGAAAACAACGTTTCGCCCGATTCGATCAAATCGATCGCCGACATTAGCAAGCTGCCGTTCGTCAAAAAGACCGATTTGCGCGACACTTACCCGTTTGGCATGTTTGCCGCGCCGCGCAACGAAATCGTTCGCTATCACGCCAGCAGCGGGACGACCGGGAAACCGATCGTGATGGGGTACACGCGCGGCGACCTCGAAGTCTGGAACGCGTCGGTCGCTCGCGGGCTCGCCGCTTGCGGAATCAACGATTCGGACGTGCTGCAAAACGCTTACGGTTACGGCCTCTTCACCGGCGGTTTGGGCCTGCACGGCGGCGGCGAAAAACTCGGTTGCTCCGTCGTTCCGATTTCCGGCGGGAACACCGAACGTCAACTGATGTTGATGCGCGACTTCGGCGCCACGGTCATTTCCTGCACGCCGAGCTATTTCCTTCACCTGATCGACCACGCGAAAAAAATCGGGTTCGACTGGAAAGAAACGAAGATGCGCGCCGGTTTCTTCGGCGCCGAGCCTTGGACGGAAGAAATGCGCCGCTCCATCGAAGCGGAAACCGGCATTAAGGCTTACGACATTTACGGTTTGACCGAAATTTCCGGCCCGGGCGTCGGTTGCGAATGCGCTTGCCAAGCGGGCGTTCACATCTTCGAAGACAACTTCTACCCGGAAATCGTCGACACGGAAACGCTCGAACCGCTTCCGGACGGCGAAATCGGCGAACTCGTCTTCACGACGCTCTGCAAACGCGGAACGCCGCTCATTCGTTACCGCACTCGCGACATTACGTCGATCGTCGTCGAACAATGCGCTTGCGGTCGCACGATTCGCCGCATCAGCCGTATTTCGCACCGCTCCGACGATATGATGATCATTCGCGGCGTCAACGTCTTCCCGGGCCAAATCGAAGCGTCGCTTTTGGCGGTCGACCCGACGTTGATTCACTATCAAATCGTTTTGTCGAAGAACGCGACCGGCCTCGACGTTATCGAAACGCGCGTCGAATTGAGCGCCGAAAAGTTCGCGGAACTCGCCGACAACGTCGCAGCCGTCGACGCGTTCAAACGCGCTGTCGGCGAAAAGATGCAACGCACTATCGGCATTAACGTTAAGATTACGTTCGTCGAGCCGAACTCGCTCCCGCGCAGCGAAGGGAAACTGAACCGCGTCGTCGACAATCGCAATAAATAAGCGAAGGCGCCGTTGAAGAAGCGGCGGTCGAGCGAGCTTTTTCTCTTGCCCGTCGAGACGCTAAATTAAAAAAAAACGTCGAAACCGAACTCCCGTAAAGGAAACGGTTTCGACGTTTTCGCATTTCTTGACGGCGACTTGTAACGTTAGCCGCCGATTTTAAGGCTTTGACGCGGCGTCGCGGAGCGTTCTACTTTTTGACGAAACCGGGAATCGGGCGCGGGTCGACGCTCGGGCCGTCGACGGTGAGAACGCCTTTCGCGTCGACGAACATACGGTCGATAAAGAGTTTGCGGTCGTGGCCTTCGGTGCGCGCGTGGTAGACGTAGTACATCTCGGAGCGATCCGGCGAGAAGAAAACGTTGCCGTGTCCGGTTCCGCGAACAATTCCGCCCTTGTCGGAGTTTTTCTCCAAAATCGGGTTGTTCGCCGCTTTCGTATACGGCCCGAGCGGAGCGTCGGCGGTCGCGTATCCGACGGCGTACCAGTCGCCGCCGAAGAAGTTGGCGGAGTACGTAACGTAATATTTGCCGTTTAGCTTAAAGAGCGCGGAGCCTTCCGTCCAGCGACGGTTGACTTCGCCGGACGCGACGGAGCGGCTTTCCCATTCGGCTTGCGCGTCGTCGAGTTTGACCGGCGGACGGAGCAGAACGACCGGCTCGCCGTCGACGTTCTTGAAGTCTTTCGTCAGTTTGACGCCGTAAACCCAACTTTCCTCGATTTCCTTGAACTTTCCTTCGGCGCGGACTTTAGCGGCCAGTTCGCTCTCGACGGCGTGTTGGTAACAGCAACGGGAATAGGTCAAATACGGCGTCCCGTCGTCGTCGATAAAGAGGTTCGCGTCGATGATCGGATAGCCGGGGTCGAAGATCGGCTCGTCTTTCAGGAGCTTGAACGGCCCGCGCGGCGAATCGGCGACGGCGACGCCGATGTTAAACTTTTCGGCGGTCGTCCAAGGGAAATCGGCGTTTTGCGCGCTGAAAAAGAGGTAGAATTTGCCGTCGATTTCGTAGCCTTCCGGCGCCCAAAACGCGTCGCGGGCCCAGGTTCCGGTCGCGTCGAACGCGACGCCTTCGTCCTTCCACTCGACGAAATCGACGGTCGAGCGGACCTCGTAACCGCGAACGTCGCCGCGTTCGGAAGTGTAATAAAGCCAATATTTGCCGTCGAACTTAACGACTTCGCCGGTCGGCTTGCGCAGGACGGACGGGTCGGCCGCGACGCCGTTCGGGTTGCGATATTTCAGCGGTTGGGCCGCCGAGTCGAGCGCGAAAACGGGCGTTTCGGTCGCGCCGAGAACGAGCGCTCCGAGCGCGCCGCCGACGAGTCGGCGATGGAAATCTCTTCGATTCATTGGGAAAACTTTCTTGGTAAGACGTTGAAAATAAAAACGTTAAAATGTTTGTCGCGAAGGTTGCGTCGCCGCGTTAATTGGGTTGATTCGCCGGTTTGCGACGTTTCCAGCGGTCGCGCGGATCGTCGGCGACGCCTTGTTTTTGCGGCGCGGGAATCAGTTGGAACGCGGCGTCGCCAAACCGTTCCTCGATACGGCGTCGCATTTCGCTCGTCATATCGAGTTTGAATTCCGGACATTTCAGCGTCGCTCGGGTTCCGTCGCGCATTAGGAGGCGGATTTCGAGGTCGGAGCCTCGAGCGTTTCCGTCGCGTCCGACGCGATAGGTTTTTAAAATATCGTAAAGTATTTTTGAGCCGCCGTTTACGATCGACGACTCTTTGAGGCAGATCGCGACGCCGCGCGTCAGCTCTTGGGCGGCGTGTTCG
>JAFSFF010000208.1 GCA_017435375.1 Thermoguttaceae bacterium | reverse complement strand
GATCGCTAAAGACGAGAACGTCCCGCCTTACGCCGTTTTTAGCGACAAGACGCTCGTCGACATGACGTACCTGAAACCGGAGACGGACGGCGAATTTTTGAACGTTTCCGGCGTCGGGCGCAAAAAACTGGAAAATTACGGATACGAGTTTATGCAGGCGATCCGCAAATTCTTAGAGGAGAACCCGAAATAACCGCCGTTTAACGGTTTACGTCGCCAAGAAACGCAAACGCGGCGCCGTCGAGCGGAGTCTTTCCCGTTCCGACGGCGCCGCGTTTTTTTATCGAATCGGCTTGTCGATTAGCGCCGTTCTTAAAAAATTATTTTTACTCTTGACAAACTTGTATAATTGGCTAAAATTACAAGCAAAAAAGGAGAGGCCGATGGGCAAATTTTCATCGCTCGACGCTAAAGTCGCCGTTTTTAAAGCGTTGGCGCACCCGACGCGTTTGCGAATCGTCCAAGATTTAGCGGAGGGGGAACTTTGCGTTTGCGTTTTGTTGGAATCGTTTCCGATCGATATGTCGACGCTTTCGCGCCATTTAAGCGTCCTTAAAAACGCCGGCGTCGTCGACTGCGAAAAGCGCGGCAAAAACGTTTATTACCGCTTGGCTTGCCCGTGTTTGACGCGAATTTTCGACTGCCTGGACGCCCTCGACGCCGACGCCAAACGTTGCGCTTGCGGACGTTAAATCGTCGTTTCCATCGCCGCGCCCGTTCCTTCGTCGTATAACCGCCGTTTCGCAACGGCGTTTTTTCACCGCCAACACTTGTTTAATACGCCAAATAAGCAACTATTTTCCCATTTTGTTTTCGTCGACGCGCGTTTCCGCCGACGCCGCCAACCCAATATACGCAAGGAGTTGAAATGAAAGAACGAACTATTTTCGCGGGCGTTTTAGCGACGTTCGCGGCGGCCTATTTTCTCCCGGTCGCCAACCCGAAAGTCCAAGAGGCGGCGTTCGACGCTCTGCGAACGCTGCAATGGTACGCCCGCTATCACACCCTCGGTTGCGTCGTTCCCGCGATGTTTATCGCCGGAGCGATCGCGACTTTCCTCTCCAAAGAGCGGAATTTGAAGTATTTAGGCCCGACCGCGAACAAAGCGACCGCTTACGGCGTCGCGTCGATTTCCGGAACGCTTTTGGCGGTTTGTTCTTGCAGCGTCCTTCCGATGTTCGCCGGAATTTACCGCGTCGGCGCCGGGCTCGGGCCCGCCTGCGCGTTTTTGTGTTCCGGCCCGGCGTTAAGCGTCGTCGCTATCTTCTTGACGTCGAGCGTGTTAGGCGTCAAAATCGGCGTCGCGCGAACGGTTTTAGCGATCGCGATCAGTCTAATCGTCGGTCTCCTTATGTCGGCGATTTTCCGACGCGACGAGACGAAACGAATCGCTGCGACGCTCGAGCTTCCGGAACCCGCGCCGACTTGCCGCAAACCTTGGCAGACGCTCGTTTTCCTGTCGTCGCTTCTTGCGTTTCTCGTTGTCGCCGACTGGCCGAACCCCGGCGCGACGTCGTTTGAGTTGCGCGAAGGAGCCGTCTTAACTCGTCTCGACGCGCAACTTGGCAACGCCGAAACGACGATCCCCGCGACGTCGGAACCGCTCCGTTTGACGACGGCGATTCAACTGCGAACGAGCGGCGACTTCGACTTTCAACTCCTTGAAACGCCGACGTTTCCCGCCGACGTTCCGGCGTCGATTCGCGACGCGTTCGAAAAGGACGCGAAATACCGAATCGCGGAAAGCGACGTCGCGTCGTTTCAAACCGTCGTCGACGACGATTATCGCTGGAGCTTGAAAATTCACGAATCGCGTTGGAACGTCTGCGCGGCGTTAGGTTTAGCGATTCTCGCGGCGACGTTCGGTTGGTTGACTCGCGCCGAACGCCGCGAATGGCTCGCGCAAACTTGGGCCTTTTCGAAAACGATCGTTCCGCTCCTGTTCGGCGGGATTTTGATTACCGGTTTCGTCGCGTCGCTTCTTCCGGCGGAAACGGTCGCGACCTGGGTCGGCGGCAACTCGTTGCGCGCCAACGCGATAGCGTCGGTCGTCGGCGCCCTTTGGTACTTCGCGACGCTGACGGAAATCCCGTTGATGCAAGCGCTTCTCGGCCTTGGTATGGGCGAGGGCCCGGCGTTGACGCTTCTTCTCGCGGGCCCGACGCTGTCGCTCCCCAGTATCGTCGTGATCGGCAGGTACTTAGGCGCGAAAAAGACCGCCGTTTTCGTCGGCTCGGTCGTCGTTTTCAGCGCGCTAAGCGGCTGGATTTTCGGCATGTTTTGTTAATCGCAATCCTATTCAAATCAAAATTTATCGAAGAAGCGCGGCGGTTCGGCGTCTTGCGGCGTTCGTTCGCGCTTCCCCTTCCCCCTCGCCTTCGACTTCAAGAAAGGAAAACGTCGTATGTTAATTCAAGTTCTCGGAACCGGTTGCGTCAAATGTCAAAAAACGGCGGAGGCGGTCGCTCAAGCCGCGCGCGAATTGGGCGTCGACGTCGAAATCGAAAAAGTTACGTCGATCGAACGTATTATCGCGGCGGGAGTTATGGCGACGCCCGCGCTGATCGTCGACGGTCGGCTTCGCGTCGCCGGACGAGCGCCGAGCCTCGACGAAGCGAAAAAAATCTTAGCCGCCGAATAACGCGCGAACCGTTCGAGTCGGCGCGCCCCTTCGACGCGCCGACTCGCTTTCCAACGCAACCTAATGTAAAGAAAGACGTTAAATGAATTGTCAAACGCCTAAAAAACAAGCGAAAAAAATCGCGGTCGTCGCGCTTTGGACGTTCGCCGCGGCGGCGGTCGTTTTTCATTTCGCGAAAAACGGTCGCGAAACCGAACAAACCGTTTTACCGGAAGGAATTAGCGCGACTTTTTTCTGTTCGTCCGTTCGTTGCGCCTCCTGCCTCGAAATGGAGCGTCTCTTCCGTCAAACGCTCCGTCGACTCGCCGACGACGCGCCGCCGCGCTCCGATAAATCGTTTCTTTTCAGCAAGTTAAGCGCAGCTCCGCCGCTCGATTACGAAGCGCCGGAAAACCGACGAATCGCCGAGGAATTTCGCGTCGCGACGTCGACCGTTCTTTTAACGGAACGCCGCGACGGCAAAACGGTTCGCTTCAAGAACTTAGCGTCCGAATGTTGGCGACGTTTGGGCGACGGCGAAGCGTTTGAAGAGGCGTTAAGTCGCGAAATATCGGCGTTTTTCGACGCGTCCAAAACGAACGACGCGTCGCCGCCCGACGAAACGCTCGAAATCGACGACGGCGATCCGCTTTTCGATTAAGCGCAACCTTTGTTTCGACAAGAGTTATCCGTTTTTGTTTTTTTAACGCATTCGCTAAGGAGTCAGACCAATGAACGCCTCGTTTCCTCCCTCTCCCTCTTTGCCCGCGACACGACGCCGCTTTCTGCAATCGGCCGCCGTCGCGACGTTTAGCGTCGTTTACGCCGATTTTTCAACGGCGGGCGCGGCGAAACCGCCGACGTCCGATTTCGAACGCGTTCCCTATTATTGGCCCGCGCAAGAACTCGCCGCCCGTCTCGGCGTCGACGCAAACGCCGAACGTCCCGACGCTTACGTTCGCGCCGTTTATTTTCATCGATCGCCCGGTTGCGCCAACTGCCGCCGAATCGCGACTTACGTTTTCGAAACCGTTCGCGACGAATTTCGCGACGAAACGCGCTCGAAACGCCTCGAACTCCGCTACGTCGACTTTGAAGCGCCGGAAAATCGGCGACTTGCGACAATGCTTAAAATTGCCGCGCCGACGCTTGTTCTCGTCGTCGGACGCGACGGACGCGACGCGACGGCGAAAAAAGCGACGCGAATTTGGGAACTCGTCGGCGATTCGGAGCGGTTCAAGCGTTACGTCGCCGACGAAATTCGCGCCGCGCTCGCGGAATCGACGTCGCGCCGCCTTTCTCAAGAAGCCAAAAACAATTAAACTCAACCTATTTTTTAACAATACGTTGCGCCAATTTTAAAAGAAAGAAAAGGTTAAAATGAACGACGCTTATTGGCTCGCGCTCCTCGGAGCGTTCGCGCTCGGAGCGCAAACGTCGATTTCCCCTTGCCCCCTCGCGACCAATTTAGCGGCGCTCGCGTTCGTCGCTCGACGGCTCGACTCGCCGCGCAACGTCTTGCTTTCCGGCGTTTTATACGCGGTCGGTCGCGTCGCCGCCTACGCGCTTTTCGCTTGGCTCGCGACGTCGTTCGCGCTCGAAACCGGAATCGAAAGTTGGATTCGTTGGGCGACGGTCAATCTTCGCGGTCTCTTGGGCCCGGCGATTATTTTCTTCGGAACCGTCCTTCTCGGTTGGGTTTACGTCCCGATTCCCGGCGGCGCGAACGTCGAAAAAGCCCGCGCGCTCGTCGACAAGCTCGGCTTTTGGAGCGCGGCGCCGCTCGGGTTCCTCTTCGCGGCGGCGTTTTGCCCGACGTCGGCGGCGGCCTTTTTGGCGACCGTCGCGCTCGCAATTCGTTTCGAATCGGCGCTCCTTTTTTCAAGCGTTTTCGGCGTCGCAACCGCTTTGCCGGTCGCGCTTTGCGCTTACGTTCTCGCGTTTCAAGCGAACCGTTTGGGCGACGTTTTCGGTCTCGTCGGCAAGATCGGCAAGACGTCGCGAACCGTCTTTGGAACAACGGCGATTTTACTTGGCGTCGCACTAACGCTCCGCTCGACGTTCGGGCTTTTTTGAACGGAGTTCGACTTCCTTATAATAACCGCGAACTCCTTTTTAGCGAACGGTTAAGAACGTCGCATTTCCCTTTTGACGCGGCGTCGTTTTTCCGAATCGGTCTTCGAGTCGAATGCTCAAACGGCGCCCGTTCCCCAAGAAAACGAGCGCCGTTTGAGAAAATTTAGCGCGTTAAAAGCGTTAACGCGTTATTTTACTTCGCTTCGAGCGTTACTTTGCCGATTCGGTAACGGCGCGACGCGTCGGCGTCGCCGAGCGGAAGCTCGTAAACCGGCGTTCCGTCGCGCTTTCCGACGCTGACGTAAACGTCGTACTCGCCCGGTTGCGTCGTCGGGCCGACGTGTCCGACGCGGAAACGGTTCGTTCGCTCGACTTGCGGCGCTTGGCCCGGTTCCGCCGTCTTCAGCTCTTTCACGTCGAACCCTTCGTCGACCAAAACCGCGACGACGCCGCCTTTCGCGTCCTTCAACGTCAGCGCGACGAAACCGCCGTCGTAACAGGGCGCGACGCCGACGTTTTGCAGCGTCCAGGAAACGTCGAAAAACTCGTCGATCTTAACCGACTTCGGATAAACGACTTGCGACGGGAAAAGACGGTATCCCAACCGGCGATTAATGCGGCGAATCGCGTCTTTCGAGCCTTCCCATTCGACCTCCGGGAACCAGTGAATCGACATATACGACGCGCGGTAACGCTCGACCGACTCGATCAGTTTTTCGTCGTCCCAAGCGCCGCGTTCCTTCGAACCGAGGTAGTGTTCGTGTTCGAGAATCACCGG